>CAZRNU010000095.1:0-11470 GCA_964601515.1 uncultured Bacteroidales bacterium
CTATATGTATGCAATGCTGAATTCCACAACAATATTCTTACGACAGGAACATTTCAATATGAAAATGTTAACTTTACTCATAATATCGCTAATGGAACGCAGTTTGGGGCTCTCAATGGGAATCAGCAAAATGTAAATATGAGTAATGTTTTTCTTGGCCTTACCGGCAACAGCACCGATGGTCAATGGCAATTAAGACCCGGTTCTCCGGCTATAGGAACAGGAGTTGGGGGTACTGATGTAGGAATGTTTGGCGGGGCAACTCCATACAAACTATCAGGTATGCCTAATATTCCTGCAATATATGAGATTAATCACAGCATTGACTACGAGAACCAGCTTCTTGAAATTGATTTTAGCGTTAAATCTCACAATTAATAGAGCTATGATTGATTTTAACTTTAATAAAATCAAATATAGAATGAACTATATGACAAATAAACCCTTAAGCAAGATTATTTCAGTTATAATTACAATATTCACTTGCATCGTTTTTTCTTATAATACTGATGCTCAAAATATTGTAAAGATTGAGTATTCAATAAATTCTAATCCTGCTTATGGATTTGGCACAGACATTCCGGTTACTTCTGCTCCCAATATACTAAACCAAATACATAACATTGACTTGAATCTACTTAATAATGGATTCAATTATGTATATATCAGGGCAAAAGACGAGAATGGAATTTGGAGTCAGACAACAGTTCTTTCTATATTTAAGGAAAGTTTCAAATCTCCTCTTGCTGATATTGTTGAAGCTGAGTATTTCTTAAACAACGACCCAGGCTATGGTAATGCAACCTCTATTTCATTAATTCCGGGACAATCAATACCGGGAATCGCTTTTAATGTTGACATCAATAGCTTAAGCATAGGGTTTCATTATTTATATATCAGAGCAAAAGACTCAAACGGATTATGGAGTCATGTTAGTGTAGTTTCATTTTATAAAGACAATATTATAATTGATAATCCTGATATTGTTAAAGCTGAATATTTTATCAATACTGACCCGGGAATTGGGAATGCGATTGACATTCCGGTTACTTCCGGCCCGATGGTTTCAAACATTAATTTTAATGCTGATATAAGTTCTCTTAGTAATGGTTTTCACAACATATACCTAAGAGCAAAAAACTCTAAAGGGAGATGGAGTCTAACAAATATTAAATCCTTCCTTAAGGAAACCATTGTTACAACTCCATTTAATATTGTTAAGGCTGAGTATTTCTTTAATAATGATCCGGGTCTAGGTAATGGAACAGACATCCCTATTGTGCCCGGGATTCAGATAGCAGGCATAAGTTTTAATGCAGATATAAACTCATTAGGTAAGGGCTTTCACAACCTTTATTGCAGAGTAAAAAACTCTGAGGGACATTGGAGCTTAACAAATATCAGGTCTTTTTATATAGACGAAGTTAAACCTGAAGGAAATATTGTAGCTGCTGAATATTTTTTCAATAATGACCCCGGCTTAGGTAATGGAATTAGCATTCCCGTCACACCGGGAAATCCTTTAGTAGCTATTAATGTAAGTGCAAATATTAATTCACTGTCAAATGGATTTAATCATTTGTATTTAAGGGCTAAAGACATTAATGGCAAATGGAGTCTGACTAACATTGTTGCATTTTACAAAGACGCAATTGATAACTCCCTTGCAAATATTGTTGCAGCGGAATACTTCTTTAATACCGACCCCGGAATAGGCAATGGAAATCCCATTTCTGTTGCTCCGGGACAAAACATTAATGTTTTGGCAGGTGCTCCATTGTCTGAACTTAGCACTCAGGGAGTAAACAGACTTTATATAAGGACAAAAGATGCAAAAGGTAAATGGAGCCACACAAACATTATCTATTTTACAATTGATCATCTGGTAACATTGCTTGCTGACCCTGCTGCAGGAGGTCAAACAATTGGAGGAGGATGGTACAGCAATAATTATGAATTAACCATAAAAGCAACTTCTAATTTGGGTTTCATTTTTCTAAACTGGTCTGAAGGCGGAGTATTTTTATCTAATCTGCCGGAATATACAATATTTGTTGATAGTCATAAAACTATTACAGCCAATTTTGAAGAGTTCGAAATTAAACCCGGTGATGTAAATAATGATGGACTAGTTAATGTATTAGATATGGTATGGCTGATTAGCCATATATTAGGGGAAACTCCCGGCGGGTTTAACTATTTCAACGCCGATGTCAACTCTGATGGTGAAATTAATGTAGCTGATTTATCTGCATTAATTTATATAATTATTGAGTTATAGTTGAGGTTGAGGTTGAGAATATTTAAACACCTTCATTCAGAATTAGTTTCTGTTTGAAGGTGTTTTCCTTTGTTGATTTCCATTGATAGATGGCGTTTTGTCTTCTATTTTGCCCTCAGATTTAGGTATAGTTGTTTCCTTCTCGTCTTTAGATTCCTTTAATGGATTATAATCTTCAGACAATACACGAAACTCAGTTCTACGATTCAATTGATTAGCAACATCTCTTTGCTTTTCAGTTGGAAGATTACTAATGTAGTTTTCTGTCAATTCAATACCTTCTTCAAAAGTAAAACCATCACGTTCAATAGCTTTTTCAACTTTCCTTGGAACTCTTTTTCCATAACCCTTTGCGACTAACCTATCTTTATCAATTCCATTAGAAACAAGGAATTCTACAACTGTTTGTGCCCTGCGCTGAGAAAGAGTATCATTATAATCATGAGTACCTCTGCTGTCTGTATGTGAAGCTAGCTCGATAATAAGCTTGGGATTATCCTCTAAAGTTTGGATTAATCCTCTAAGAGAATCTTGATATTGAGGCCTTAACTCAAAGCTAGCAAATTCATATAAAATTTCAGGCAGTTCGATAGGTTTCTGTGGAATTGGGTCAAGATAAAAGTCATTAACAAAATCTCTACTTCTGCTAATCCCTACTGTTGTTTCTTGGCCCCTAGCCGAAAAATATTTTTCTTTGCTAATAAGGATATCATAACGAGTATCCTGAACAACTTGGTTTTTATCAAAGAAAAACCTTCCCTGTTTGTCTGTTTCTGATTGCACAATTGTTCCATCTGAGCCAATCATCTGCACTGTTACGTCATCAATTGGTTCTTTTGTTATGTCATCCCTAACAGTTCCCCTTAAAGTAAATATCAAAGGAGGCAAAACAAAAGAATAAATATTATCAGTACCTGCCCTACCCCTATTTGATGAGAAGAAGCCACTTTCTTTTCCTCTGAAAAAGACAATTCCAAAATCGTCACCTGAGCTATTAATTGGAACGCCCAAATTAACAGGCTTTGTCCATGAATCTCCTTGCATTTGGGAATAAAAAATATCCAGACCTCCTAAGCCGGCATGTCCTGTTGAAGAAAAAAACAAAACTCCATCATGCCTTAAATAAGGGAACATCTCATCTCCAGCCGTATTAATAACAGAATCAAGTATGCTTATTTTCTCAAACGGACCAGAAGGAGTTGTTCTTTTCGCTGTCCATATATCCTTACCTCCTTTACCTTCAGGCAATTCAGCAACAAAATATAGAGTTAACTCATCGGGGCTTATTGCGGGATGTCCAACGCTAATAGTAGTATCACTAAACAGAACCACTTCTGATGGCTCTCCCCAGTCAGATCCTGCCAAATTTGAAGCATAAATACGACATCCATATCTCTTGCCCGGATCACTTGGGCAACGAGTTATATACATTGTAGTAAATGTAGAATTGAATGAAGGAGCACCTTCATTAAACTGAGTATTAACAGGACCTTCGTCTAATAATACAGGATTGCTCCAATTGCCCTGTCTATCTAAAAAAGAAATAAATAAACTGGTAAAATTTTCACCAGTCCATGGATCCGTTTTTTCACTAAGAGCTCCATCTCTAGAAGATGCAAATACTAATGAAGACTCCAAATGATCTGCAAATGCGGGGGTAAAATCAGAGCTGCGTGAACTAAACTTTTTGCTAATTTCAACTTCATATCTGCTTGTGTTTTCAAGCATCTCAAGAGCAAACTGCACAGAATTTATGCCTAGTTCCGCCCTTGAATCACCAGGCACTTTCTCCTTATACTTATTAAATTCTACCAAAGCTTCTTCATATTTTTCATTCTGAAGCATAGCTTCAGCAAGATATAGGATAGCGATAGGATCAGGATAGTTTTGCCTTATTGCTCGTCTGAAAGTATTTTCGGCTCTGCGAGGTTGGTTCATGAATTTGTAGCACATTGCAATTTGAAATGTAACCCTTGCCCCTTCGATTTTATTTTTTCTACTTACTTTTCTATGAGCCTTATTATATAATTCAACTGCCTGGTTATATTGGTGTAATTCAAATGCTCTATCAGCCTTCTCAAGTTTTCTTGATTGTGCAAAAGATACCTTAGTGCAAATAAACAAAGTGAGAAACGCAAAAAACAAAAATCTTATCATCTGTCTTATCTTCAATTATATTACTATTTCAATAATATCTAACGTAAAGCATCTACTTAAATTGCTAATCCTGATTAAATTTTCCGGCCTGATTATATGGGTATGGAAGATCAGAATTATTTTCAGATTTTGAAACTTCTTTAATTTCTTCCGACTCATTAATATTATTTTCATTATCAGTATCGGACTGAAGCTTCTTCTCTTTATAAGCATCAATATCTTTCTGGATTTTCTCTGAAATAACATTATCTTCAGAATACCTATTTATCTCATTATTAATTTCCCTTTGCACCTTCTTAAACTCTCTAAGACCCTTGCCCAAAAACCTTGCTATTTCAGGAATTTTTTTGGGGCCGAACACAAGAATAACAACTAGGAGAATTATTACTATCTCTCCTCCGCTCACACCAAACAATAAAATATTTAACGGAATTACATTCATATTGTCTGCAAAGTTAATCAAATCACTTAATTACATTTATAAAAAACAAAAAGCCGCTTCAAATTTAATGAAACGGCTTGATGTAATTATAATGAGTTTGTATTACTTCTTTTTATTCTTTTTCTCACGCCAACTAATAAGATCGTATGCAATAGTGGTAGAGTTAAACAATGATGAATAAGTTCCAACCAGAACACCAATTAATAAAGCAAATGAGAAACCACGAATTACTTCACCACCAAAGAAGAAAATAATTAATAGAACAATTGCTGTTGTACCGGAGGTATTAAATGTACGTGATAATGTAGCATTTAATGCAGAGTTAACATTGGTTTTAAGATCTCTTTTGGGGAATAGATTAAGGTTTTCCCTAACGCGGTCAAAAATTACCACGGTATCATTAATAGAATAACCTATTATCGTAAGAATAGCGGCAATAAATATCTGGTCAATTTCCATTGTCCATGGAACAATATGATGGAACCATGAATACAGAGACACAACAATTATTGCGTCGTGGGCAAGAGTAATTAAACCACCGAGACCAAATTGCCATTTTTTAAACCTTATAGCGATATAAAAGAAAATAATAAATAACGCCACAATAACGCTAATAATCGCACCTATCTTAATATCTCTAGCAACTGTAGGTCCTACTTTTTGCGAACTCAAACGTCCGACAAGTTTATTTTCTTCGTCTCCCGAAAATTGCTCAAATGTAACAGGATTTTCAAAGAAACTTTTCAATCCTTCATAAAGAGTGCGTTCTGCAATTGAATCAGCTTCAGCAGAATCATCATTAATTAAAAATGAAGTTGTAATTCTTAACTGTCTGTTTGGACCAAATGTAACAACTTCAGGAGTTTCTATAAATCTAGTAGTTAATTCATTTCTTATTTCTTGAGTATTCAATTTATCATTATCGAATCGAACAACATAAGTACGACCACCGGCAAAATCGATACCATAGCTCAAACCTCTAACAAAGAATGAAGCAATACCAAGCATAATAACCAATGCTGACAATAAATAAAACTTCTTTCTTACACCTATAAAGTCGAAATTAACATTTGCAAGAAACCCTTTAGAAACTTTTGTTTCAAAAGAAACATTTTTATTTCTATCAATCCAATATGAGAAAATATATCTTGATAGAAGTATTGCTGTAAAAAGAGAACAAATAATACCTATTATTAGAGTAGTAGCAAAACCTTGAACAGGACCTGAACCGAATACATAAAGAACAACACCTGTTAATAATGTAGTAACGTTACCGTCAATAATTGCACTGTATGCATTTTTATAACCGTCGGATATAGCAAGTTTAAGACCTTTACCAGCTCTTATCTCTTCAATTATCCTTTCATAAATAATAACGTTGGCATCCACAGCCATACCAAGAGTAAGCACAATACCGGCAATACCTGGCAGAGTAAGAACTGCACCTAAAGATGCAAGAACTCCAAAAATGAAGAATATATTCGCAACTAATGCAAAGTCGGCAACCAAGCCGGCTTTTGAATAGTATGATGCCATATAAATTAGAACAAGGCAGAATGCAACGATAAAAGAAATCATACCGCTATTGATTGCTTCACGACCTAATGAAGGACCAACAATTGCTTCTTCCACAATGCGTGCAGGAGCAGGCAACGAACCGGCTTTAAGAATGTTTGCAAGGTCTTGAGCTTCCTGAATTGTAAATGTTCCTGTAATACTAGAGCGCCCACCAGCAATTTCATTTTGTACTGTCGGGAAAGAATACACCAAATCATCAAGTACGATAGCAATAGATCTCTGAACATTATCAGCTGTAAGGCGTCTCCAAATTCTAGCACCCTCGCTGTTCATGTTCATAGCAATCTCAGCATTACCTGTGGGGCTGAAATCCTGACGTGCATCTGAAATAACATCTCCTGTTAGAGGCGCTCTTCCATCTCTACCTGTTGATTTTATAGCTATTAATTGAAAATAATCCTGTCCTTTAACTGTATTAGGTTTAGCAGTCCAATAAAGCTTAAGTGTTCTTGGGAATAATGACTTAACTTGAGGTTGAGCCAACATTGCGTTAACCCTTGAAACATCCTGAGCTTTTGCCATACCAACTACAGGGCCTCTTCCCGGCACCATGCCCATATTAGGATCCATTACAAAAGCAGGCTCCAGATATGCAAATAATGGGTTTTCTTTAGCAAAATCATTGAACTCATCAGTTTCGGGTGCAGTTTCAATTAAATCAAGAAGTTCCGGACTTTCTGTTTTCTCTACAGAATCGGTTTTTGCCTCTGTTTCATCGCTTTCAGTACCTTCAAAAACAAATCTTGTATCTTGGGCCAGTAATTCTTTTTCTTTTGCATCAACATCCTCAACGATAGTTCCTCTTAATTTTTCATTAGCTTCCATGAATAATTCATAAACTTCTGAAAATTCAAAAGTTTCCCAAAATTCCAGCCGTGCAGTTCCTTGAAGCAATCTTCTAACCCTGTCTGGCTCTTTAATACCCGGAAGCTCAACAAGAATCCTACCTGAAGTGGCAAGTTTTTGAATATTAGGCTGAGCAACACCAAATCTATCAATACGAGTACGTAGAATATTGAATGAACGATCAACTGCGTCATCTACTTCTCTTGAAAGAACACTTATAACATCTTCATTAGAAGCGTTAAAAGGAATACGATCGCGCATTTCGGCAGTACTGAATATAGAAGCCAAACTAGCGTTAGGATCTACCTCCTTAAAAGCATTTGCAAAAAGAACGATAAAATCTTCTGTACTTGTTTTCTGTCGTTCTTTAGCCAAAGCCATTGCTCTGGTATAAGTCTGATCAGTGCTGTAATTTGAAAGCGCATGAACAATTTCTTCAACCGAAATCTCCAAAGTAACATTCATACCACCTCTTAAGTCAAGCCCTAAGTTAAGCTCCCTTTCCTTACACTCGCGGAATGTGTATTTTTTGATCCAAAGAAAATTATATACCGATTGATTCATCATAGAATCAAGATAGAAGTTCTCTTGAAATTTTGAAATTGAGTCATAAATCATTGATGTTCTCAATGCTAATCTTTCAGGATTAATTTCTTCGCCTTCTACTCTTAATTCAGCTTTTGCCATATTTTCTGCCTGAGTTCTGAACTTATCGCTGTAAGCAAACTCTTTAGCGTTGCTCTCTACTTTTCTTGCATAAAAAGTAAATGACAATTGGTAGATACATACCAATACTAATGCGAGAGCAAAAAATCTTACTATTCCTTTATTTTGCATATTAATGAATTTTAATTTTTTAAGGCTGCAAAGATAGAACTTCGGATTCTAATATACAATACCTATGTGCAATTAAATTGAATGATTATAAAAAATAATTATTAGTAAATTTCTCATTTTTATCAAATAACAGTTATTTTTGAATATTTTAAGCTAAATTTTCAAATAAAATTACTACCACACAATGTAATTATCAAATAACTATGAATGTATTAAGACCAAACGATAAAAGGGCAAAAGCAGCAATTATGTTTATTTGGATTGTTCTCTTATTTGATGCTGTTTCAATTTTATCCGATTACTTTGAATACCAACTGATCAAATCTGCATACAATGGATTTTACGTTACAGTTGAGGAAGCTGAATCTAATGATACAAGGCAGATAATAATTGGACTTTTCCAGCTTGTTTTTTCTATTATTTCAGGTATAACATTTATTAAATGGTTTCGTCGAGCATGTTTTAATCTTCAATTAAAAGTTAAGACTCTTTCATTTAAAGAAAGTTGGGCAGCATCTTCATGGTTTATACCTTTAGTGAATCTTTATAGACCTTATAAAATCATGAAAGAATTGCATATAGAAACTAATAATTTAATAAACGCAGGTGAAAGTAGTTTAGAAAGTGCCAAATCAATTTCAACAAGACTGCTTGGATTTTGGTGGTTCTTATGGATTCTTTCAGGATTTGTGGGGCAATTTGCAATGCGAATTGCTTTTAACTCTGAAACGCTTGAGGATTATTTGACTTCAAGCATTGCATCAATAATTACTTCTATTGTTGGAATTATTTTAGCATTTATTACAGTAAAAATAATAAAAGATTATTCAGTATTAGAAGATAAATTAATTGAAGATCAATTAGCTGTTGACAATAATTAGTAAAATGCTAAATAATAATATTTCAAGAAATTATTTTACTTAAACTTCATCGATTTTAGTCAAAACATTACAATTCATAGTAAAATAACCTCATTTTTTTTAATTGTTTTTAGGTTATAATTATGGAAAAAATAAAAAAGTACAATGAATAAAAGTGAATTCAATAAAATTGCAAGAGATTGTCAGTCAATGTATAAAAAAGGCTCATTTCTGAGCCTTTTTTTTACAACTTATTTTCGAATGTTATTATATCCATTCCTTTTTTGATTGCTTCTTCATTAAGAGGGATAAGATTATGATATCTTTCAGGAAGAACCTTTTTAAGCCCTTTAATTACATTTTCAAGTTCAAGTATAGGTTTTATTTTTAGAAATCCACCAATAACTATCATATTGAAAACTTTGGTGTTATTCATTTTTACTGAAGCGTCGTAGGCCTCAATAGCACATATATTAATATCCTTTCTTTTAGGAGTGCGTGTCATACCATTTTTTTCATAAATAAGCAGTCCACCGGGCTTTACAGCGTCTTCGAATTTATCCATTGATGGTTGATTAAGCACAATAGCTGTGTCAAAACGGTTAAGAACCGGCGAGCTAATTGATTCATCGCTGATTATAGCAGTACAATTTGCTGTACCACCTCTCATTTCAGGACCATAAGATGGCATCCAGCTTACTTCTTTATTTTGCATTACTCCGCTATAGCAAAGTATTTGCCCCATTGAGAGAACGCCTTGGCCGCCAAATCCGGCTATGATAATTTCTTCTGTCATAACTTATATAGTTTTTATTGAGGTACTTTAATATCTCCGAGTGGATAAAATGGGAACATATTTTCTTCCATCCATTTATTAGATTCAACAGGTGTCATTTTCCAGCCTGATGGACAATTAGAAACTATTTCTACCAAACAAGTTCCTTTGTTTTCCTTTTGATATTCCAAAGCTTTTTTCAGAGCTCTTTTAGCTTTTCTAGCATTACCGGGAGTATGCACAGATTGTCTTGTAACAAAATATGTTCCGGGCAACGTGGCTACAATTTCAGTTATTTTTAGTGGATTTCCCATTGTTGCGACATCTCTACCCCTTGGGGAAGTTGAACTTTTCATTCCGGGAAGAGTAGTAGGTGCCATTTGACCACCTGTCATACCGTAAATTCCATTGTTAATAAATACAATAAGAATATTCTCACCTCTGTTGCAAGCATGAATTGTTTCTGCTGTACCAATAGCAGCTAAGTCACCATCGCCCTGATAAGTGAATACAAATTTATCAGGGAAAACTCTTTTAATACCTGTAGCAACAGCTGTAGCTCTGCCATGGGCAGCTTCCTGCATATCAACATCAAAATAATAATATGCCAAAACAGAGCATCCAACAGGTGCAACACCAATAGTTTGTTCCTGAATTCCCATTTCATCAATCACTTCTGCAAGCATTCGATGAGCAGTTCCATGTCCGCAACCCGGACAATAGTGCATAACTTTGTCTGTTAGAACATTTGTTTTCTTGTAAACAAGATTTTCGGGTTTTATTAAATTTTCTGACATAACTATCCTCCAATAATTTTTTGTTCTAATGCATTTAGGATTTCTTCGGGAGATGGGATAATACCACCAAATCTACCGTAGTGTTCAACTTTCGTTCTTCCATTAACAGCCAACTTAACATCTTCTACCATCTGACCTGCATTCATTTCAACTGTTAAAATCCCCTTAACCTTTGGAGCTAATTCTTCAAATATACCTATAGGGAAAGGATATAAAGAAATTGGTCTAACTAACCCAACTTTAATACCTTTAGCGCGAGCCATTTCCATAGCTTTTCGTGTGATACGGGCACATGAACCAAAAGCAGTAAAAAGATACTCTGCATCTTCCGTCATAATTGTTTCAAACCTTACTTCAGCCTTTTCAATTTCTCTATATTTTGCTTGAAGTTTTAAGTTTAATTTTTCCTGATCTTCAGATTTTAAGTACAAGGAAGTAACAATAACAGAATCTTTTCCGGGTTTTTTACCTACTGTTGCCCAATCATAATCTTTTGATTCCCTTGGCATTTGTTCAAATAATTCTACTTTTTCCATCATTTGACCTATAATACCATCTGAAAGAATCATAACAGGGTTGCGATATTTGAAAGCAAGCTCATATCCCAGCTTAACAAAATCAACAGATTCTTGAACAGTGGCCGGCGCCAATACAATCAGTTTATAATCACCATGACCACCGCCTTTTACTGCCTGAAAATAATCTGACTGTGAAGGCTGAATAGTTCCTAAACCGGGGCCACCTCTTACAATATTAACCACTATGCAAGGTAATTCAGCACCGGCAATATACGACAACCCTTCTTGTTTTAAGCTAATTCCCGGACTAGATGAGCTAGTCATTGTTCTTTTACCGCAAGCTGCAGCACCATAAACCATGTTAATGGCTGCTACTTCA
>CAZRNU010000096.1:0-11446 GCA_964601515.1 uncultured Bacteroidales bacterium
CCTAATGCACAGCAAAAACTCGATTTTTCCAAGACATTTGCATTTCATAATTTCAAGATAGAAACCAATCCATATGAGTACTCAAAATCTGATATTGATGTACCAAAAACTGACAGAGATCAAAGAACAGATTTTTTCACATTGTTTGAATTTTCTGCAAAATGGGATCCTGTTCCAACAATGCTAACACAAAATCATCAATCAGTTTTAAAGGGATTTATGGGGCAAACAACTGCATTTAGAATGCATACAATTAAACCAACAGTAACAATTTTAGGTGAGACAAAAGCAAAAAATGAGGCAAGATATATTCATGGAGCTTATGGCCAAGGTACATTTACTTTTTATGGAGGCCATGACCCTGAAGATTATCGACATTATGTTGGCGACCCACAAACTGATCTTGAATTGCATCCAAATTCACCCGGATACAGATTAATATTAAACAATGTATTATTTCCGGCTGCGAAAAAACAAAAACAGAAAACTTGATTATCTAAAGCGGAAAAAACGTCTTTTCTTCTTTTTGTAAATCATAAACGAATATGGGTACTTATTATCTTTGTCGGGTTCCATATCATTACGTTCTACCATCTCCCATCTACTGCAATCAACTTCAGGAAAGAATGTATCTCCATCGAAAGCCGCGAATATTCTGGTAAGATATAGGTTTTTTGTGGCTTTATGATTTAGAGCATAAGCATAAATCTGGGCTCCTCCAACAATAAAAACATGTTTTTCTTTCTTTGAGAGTTTTAATGCCTCTTCGTATGAGTGAGCAATTTGACAACCATCAACTTTATAATCAGGTTGTTTTGTGATAATTATAGTCTTTCGTCCGGGCAAAGGCTTGCCTATACTTTCAAAGGTCTTTCTACCCATTATCATGGTATGCCCTAATGTTGTCTTTCTAAAAAACTTCAAATCGGCGGGCATGTGCCATATTAGTCTGTTTTTATTACCTATAACACCGTTATTGGCAACTGCGGCAATTATTGAAACAGTCATATTCTATGTTTTTATTGATTCTCAAAAAATGCACGATTAAGCTCTATATTGCAACCGGTGCTTTGATGTGCGGATGAGGATCATAGTTTGTCAGTTCAAAGTCATCAAACTTAAATTCAAAAATATCCTTGATGTCAGGATTAATCTTCATTGTTGGCAATTGTCTAGTTTCGCGTGACAGCTGAAGATTTGCCTGGGCCAAATGATTTTGGTATAAATGAGCATCGCCAAAAGTATGAACATAATCACCCGGTTTTAAACCACACACTTGCGCTATCATCATTGTTAGCAAAGAATAGGAGGCAATATTAAACGGTACTCCAAGGAAAATATCTGCACTTCTTTGATATAGCTGACAAGAAAGTTTGCCATCAGCAACGTAGAATTGAAATAAAACATGGCAGGGCATAAGAGCCATTTTGTCAAGCTCAGCAACATTCCAGGCGCTAACAATCATTCTACGTGAATCAGGGTTATTCTTAATTTGATTTATAACATCAGTTATCTGATCAATTTTTCTGTCTGTTGCACCCCAGCTTCTCCATTGCGCACCATAAACAGGGCCCAAATTTCCATTTTCATCGGCCCATTCATCCCAAATACTTACACCATTATCTTTAAGATATTTGATATTTGTTTCTCCCTTTAAAAACCAAAGGAGTTCGTAAATTATAGATTTAAGATGAAGCTTTTTAGTAGTAACGGCAGGAAACCCTTTGCTAAGGTCGAATCTCATTTGGTAACCAAAAACACTGATAGTGCCTGTTCCTGTTCTGTCTTCTTTTTTAACGCCATTATCAATTACATGGCGCATAAGGTCAAGATATTGTTGCATAATTATAAAACTTACCCCGCAATTGAATGTCAAAGGTAAATTTTAGTATTGTGAAAGTCAAGGATAAGTTATTAACTAAAACAGCATTCCCACAATAGTAGCAGAAAACAGTGAGGCAATTGTACCTCCTATAAGCGCTCTCATTCCAAACTGCGATAATCTAGTTCTTTGGTTTGGAGCCAGAGACCCAATACCACCTATCTGAATACCAATTGAAGCAAAATTTGCAAAACCGCAAAGCATATAAGTGGCCATTACGATAGATTTCTCAGAAGCAAAGCTGTCTTTAAGGTCTGCCAAACTAATATATGCAATAAACTCACTCATAGTAAGTTTTTCACCAAGCAACTGACCAACGAGAGTCATATCCTGACTGCTCACACCAACGCTATAAACTAGAGGAGCAAATAAATATCCAAGAATAAACTGCAGGCTTAGTTTGCTATATTGCCCACCTGTAATATCGGCAATAACAGGATTGAGCTGAGTTACACCACCAATAAAACCGAATATATAATTAACAAGAGCAATCATTGCAACAAAAACAAGAAGCATTGCAGCAACATTAACAGCAAGCCTAAGGCCTTCTCCGGTACCATTAGCAATAGCTTCTAGGATGTTGCTACCAATCTTATCTTTTGAAACGGTAACATTAGCACTAATATCTTCCGTTTGAGGTAAGAGTATCTTGGAAGCTACGATTGCTCCCGGAGCAGCCATAATTGATGCCGCCAATAAGTGTCGGGCAAAATATAATCTTTGCACAGGATCGTCTCCTCCAAGAAATGCGATATATGCGGCTAATACTCCGCCTGCAATTGTAGCCATACCGCCAATCATTACAAGCATTATTTCAGACTTATTCATATCAGGCAAGTAAGCCTTTATTAGCAGAGGAGATTCAGTTTGCCCAAGGAAAATATTGCCTGCCACCGACAAACTTTCTGTGCCTGACAATCTCATCGCCTTAACCATTAACCAAGCGAGAACATATACTATTTTCTGAATTATGCCAAGGTAAAATAATACACTAGTAAGAGCAGAGAAGAATATAATTGTTGGTAATACTTGGAATGCAAAGATAAAGCCATAAGAATTTACATCCATCATACCACCAAGAAGAAACTCAGCCCCCTCTCTACTAAAATTCAATACTAAGAGGAACACTTTACTAACATATTCAAAAATTTGCTGAACAAAAGGAACTTTCAATATCAGAACAGCAAGGACAATTTGTATGAATAATCCTTTTGCTACAACGCCCCAATTAACTGCCTTTCTGTTTGCGCTAAATACCCATGCAAGAAAAACAAGAACAAACAACCCGATTATACCTCTAAAAATGCTTTTTATTCCAAAACTTTCTTTAAAAGGAAGTACTTCAAGATGTTCTTTGTATTCGTAAGTAACATCTCCCGAAGTAAGAATAAGTTTATCCTTTTCTAAAGATGCAACAACAAAAACCATGGGTTTTTCGGCCGCTGATAATCCATCAGGACTAACTTTGGCAATTTCAGCCCCGTTATTGAAATATAAAATATATGGAACTCCATTATCGGCAGTATAAACTATAGAATCTACATCCAGAGATTCGCTTATTGGCTTTGGGAATAATGTAAGAGTATCTTTTACTAATGACCATCTGCCACTAATCTCATATCCAATTTCTGAAAAGAAAGCCCTGAAATGATTTTCATCGCCATTGAAAAGAGTAAGCATGCAATCTGCTTCGGTTTTGAATATTGAATCTGAAATAACAACGCTTTCAATAATCCATCTCTTTTTAATATCAGGCTTCACTTGCTTTTTTTCATTAGAACAAGATGCTGCAAATATTGAAATTATTGCCAGTGTTAGTATTATTTTAAGAGCTCTAGGTTGCATAATAATAAGTTTTAATAAATGTGGTGAATGAACATTAATAAAAGAAGTACAAACTTATTAGTTTTTTTGGGAAAATTGCTACTGAAAGGAAATTTTTAGAATAATATAAGATTATTCGCTGCCTTGTGCTTTTCGTCGGGAAATTTCATCTCGAATTTTAGAAGCTTTTTCGTAGGCTTCTTCATCAATAGCTGCCATCAACATTGTTTCTAACTCCTTGAAAGTGTATTGCTCAAAGTCTCTTTCTGTTGACTTGCTGGTTTTTGCTTCCTCAACTTCTTCAGGGTTAGCAGCACTGCTATGCTCTTCAGGAAGGATAATGCCGGCTGAATTTAGAATTGATTCGTAAGTATAAATTGGGCATTTAAATCTAACAGCAATAGCAACTGCATCACTTGTTCTTGAGTCAATTTCAATAATATCACCTCCATTATTACAAATCAGTTTGGCAAAAAAGATACCTTCACTGAACTTATAAATGATTACTTCTGAGATATTAATTTTAAATGTTTCAGCAAAACTCTTAAAAAGATCATGAGTTAGTGGCCTGCTAGGCTTCATTTTTTCGAGCTCAATTGCAATTGCCTGTGCTTCAAAACTACCAATTACAATTGGCAGACGCCTTTTTTCTCCAACCTCTCCAAGTATTAATGCATAAGCACCTGATTGCGACTGACTATAGGAAATACCCAGAATTTCAAGCTTAATTTTCGTCTCCATTCAGTTCAGAGGATTATAATATTCTTACTAACTAATTACAAAAATAGCTGAATTTTCCCAAAAATTCATCAATAAAATAACTACAAAAAATATTTTTATTAAACAATTGGGTAATATATCCGTTAAGGAGCAAAGGAAAAGGGACGTTTTAAACAAACACGCAAAAATTATCAAAAATCAAATCGCTGATGTACGAAATAAATATTTACTTTTGTCGCCGCATTTAACAATAATTATAATTACAAACAATGTTTAATTAAATCAAGGAGGTAAATATGCCGTTAATTTTTTGGTTAGTTCCGACCGGTGCCATTTTGGCTTTAACATTTGCTTACATATTTTTCAAGCAAATGATGAAACACGATGAAGGAACTGACACGATGAAAAAGATTGCTGCCCATGTACGTAAAGGAGCATCTGCTTACTTACGTCAGCAGTACAAAGTAGTAATTATTGTGTTCGTTATTATCACAATAATTTTTTCAATTTTGGCTTATGGATTAGGCGTTCAGAATCCATGGGTACCATTCGCATTCATCACAGGTGGTGCGTTTTCAGGTTTGGCCGGGTTCTTTGGAATGAAAGCCGCTACTTTTGCATCTGCACGTGTAGCAAATGCCTGCAGAACTTCACTTAACGCAGGTTTACGCCTGGCTTTCCGCAGTGGAGCAGTTATGGGACTTGTTGTTGTTGGTCTTGTGCTTCTCGATATTTCCATTTGGTTTGTGGTTCTTGACTATTTCATTGCAGATAGCGTTGTTAATGGTATAAGCGATGGCTATAAACTAATGACTATCAGTGCAGTTATGCTAACTTTTGGCATGGGTGCTTCTACACAAGCTCTTTTTGCTCGTGTTGGTGGTGGTATTTATACTAAAGCTGCTGATGTTGGCGCCGACCTTGTTGGTAAAGTTGAAGCTAATATTCCTGAAGATGACCCACGTAATCCGGCAACAATTGCAGACAACGTTGGCGACAATGTTGGTGATGTTGCAGGTATGGGTGCCGACCTCTTTGAATCTTTTGCTGCTTCTATTCTTGCATCTGCACTTCTTGGAGCTGCTGCTTATATGAAAGACAGTACTCTTCAGTTTAATGCAGTTATTGCTCCTATGTTAATTGCTTCTATTGGAACTATCCTTTCTATTTTAGGTGTATTTATGGTTAGAACAAGAGAAGGGGCTACTCAAAAACAACTTCTTAAATCTTTAGGTTTAGGTGTTAACGTTAGTGCTGTTTTAATTGTTATTGCTTCGTATCTTGTATTGCATTTTCTTGGATTACCGATTGGACTTTGGGGTTCTATTGTAATTGGACTTGTTGCAGGTATTGGAATTGGTCAGTCTACTGAATATTTTACAGCTTCTGCTTATAAGCCAACGCAAAAAATTGCAGCTTCAAGCTCAACAGGTCCTGCTACCGTTATTATCAGTGGCGTTGGAACAGGTTTGATTTCTGCTGCTGTTCCACTTGGAATTATTGTAGTTGCTATTACTCTGGCATTTGGCTTTGCGTCTAACTTCGTATTCAGTGCAGCTACTTTAAATATAGGCCTATATGGAATAGGTATCGCCGCTGTTGGAATGCTTTCTACTTTAGGAATTACATTGGCAACTGATGCTTATGGTCCTATTGCAGATAATGCAGGGGGTAACGCTGAAATGAGTAAATTAGGGCCGGAAGTTCGCAAACGTACAGATGCTCTTGATGCTCTTGGAAATACAACTGCAGCAACAGGTAAAGGATTTGCTATTGGAAGTGCTGCTCTTACGGCTCTTGCTCTTTTAGCTTCTTATTTTGAAGAAATAAGAATGATGTTTGTTAAATTCCTTGACAAACCACTTGAGCCTATAAATGGTGTTCCTGCAAAAGAAGCTCAGTTTATTGATTTTGTTCATCATTATGAAATTCAGCTAATGAATCCTATCGTTATTGTTGGTATTTTCTTAGGTGTAATGGCAGTGTTCTTATTCAGCGGTATGACAATGAATGCGGTAGGACGTGCTGCTCAGAAAATGGTTGACGAAGTTCGCCGTCAGTTTAAGTCTATCCCGGGAATTATGGAAGGCACTGCTGAGCCTGATTACGCAAAGTGTGTTGAAATTTCCACCAAAGGAGCTCAAAAAGAAATGCTTGCTCCATCTCTTATTGCTTTATTAATTCCTGTTGTTGTAGGATTGGTATTTGGAGTTGCAGGTATTGCAGGATTACTAATTGGTACAATCTCCAGCGGTTTTGCGCTTGCTATCTTTATGGCAAACGCAGGTGGTGCATGGGATAATGCCAAGAAATATGTAGAAGAAGGACATTTTGGGGGTAAAGGCTCTGACAATCACAAAGCCACTGTTATTGGCGATACTGTAGGTGATCCTTTTAAAGATACTTCAGGCCCAAGTTTGAACATTCTTATCAAACTAATGGTTATGGCCTCTGTTGTAACAGTAGGTGTTGCAGTTTCTTATCATTTGCTGTAACAATCTATTTTATATAAAAAAACCCCTGTAACATTAGCTGCAGGGGTTTTTTGTTTTATCACCTCACCACTATCTTCTCCGCTTTCAAAATATGCCCTTGTGAGAAAATGTACGCTAGGTATGTGCCCGGTGTTAAGTTTTTGACAGATACCTGAAGCTCATTGCCTTCAAAATGTTTTGTGAGCATACCTCTGCCTGACAAATCGCTTATAAAAAGTGTTTTTTTATGGCTTTCGATATTTGGTCTGTCAATCTTTATGTTTAGCAAATCTGCTGCAGGATTTGGGAAAAACGTAATAAGTGAATCATACTCCCACTCAGCAATATTATCGTGAAGATGACAACCCGATTTGTAGCAGCCGTATGTATCTAGTGTAAGAAACAACCCCGCCCAATAAAAAACACCATAATAAAAAGGAGGATAATACGGGGACGGATTGTATGAACCACACACTGATTCAAATCTGCCGGATATAAAAATGTTTTCTTCATTATTTATTATGTTATTAATCCATGCGACATTTATACAATTATAGGCATAATTTTTCTTGTCTATTTCAAAAACTCTAACCCAGACAGGCTCTAATTCTGAAGTAACTTTAAGCAAAAAACCACGACCTATTGGATAATCCGGAACTGAAGTATAAATCCCTACAATTAAATATGAATTATCCGCATTTTTTATTGTTTGAAATGGGCTATACCATGGCTTAGCTAGTGCCGGGTCTTCATGAATACCACCGTATTGATTTCCATCCCAAGTATATATATGCGCTGACAGAAAATCTATAAGGCTTTTTTCTTGTAATGTATTGCCTTCGCTGTCAATTACTCTCAAGTGAAGACCGGTGTTTTCGTGAAACACATAACCCTGATAATCGTCATAAGTAGGATAATCACAACAATCATCGTATGCAAGCAGGTATTTATCATCTTCCATTGCGGTTATTGTATAATTAAAACTGCTAGAATTGCTGCTTTTTCTGATTATTTTTTCCCACATAAGGCTTCCGTCGTTTCTATCAAATTTAAACAGGCGATTTCTGTAATAAACATGCCTGCTCCAAGGATCATAATATCTTAGGTTTGCTAAATAATCCCCATCCTCAGTAACCTCAAAATCATAAATGTATGCGGTCCAATAATCAACCTGACCAAATTCGGTACTCCACCTTACATTAAACAAGCTGTCGGTTTCCATAATAACATGATTGCTGGGGTATGATTTGTGATATCCTATGATTAATGTATCAGGAGCAATATACTGAATTAAAGTTATTGGACAGTATGCTAAAACAGGATCTAAAGTGTCAATTTTGATTATGCTATCTAGATTTGAACTTAATGTAAATATCATTGGATGTAATATAGGTTGGTCAGAATTCTCAAGAGGATCCTTTTCTAATGAGTAGGGTTTAAACTTTTGGTAGCTTTTCTCACTAAATGAGTATTGTTTACTCGAACTAATTCTTTCTCCATGTCCACCTATAAGAAATCTGCCATCAGGTAACCTACAAACTCCATGATGAGTAGCTTCTCTTAATGGTTCTATTTGGTAACCTGTATTAAGGTCATTGAAATTAAATGTAACAGAATCAACATATTGTCCTTCCATATTAAAATAATGCATTTTCAATGTGTTTGGACGATATGTGTTTTCTTCTTCCACAAAAGACCAATCATGCATAATGAACACCATTGTTGCACTATCAAGTTGAATAAGGTTTTTCGCATGTGCTCCAGTAACCAATTGCCAGTATTCGTCTTCTTGTGCATTAGATTGATGTGTGCAAATTAGTATAAGGAGTGATATTAATGTCAGGTTTTTCATTTTGTTTTTTTTAACTTGTATTTCATTACTGTTTTGGGAAACTATCGGGATTTCTCCCTGCGGTCGAAATGACAGACTATTAAATGGTTTTAGAGTAGATGGGGTTGGGGGCGGCTTCGCCGCCACTAACCCCACTCCAGAAACCGCCTGTCATTCCGAACGAAGTGAGGAATCGCGTTTTAAATGTCACTTACAATTAATTTTTTTTACGGGGCATTATTAACTGTTTTATTGTTCTTCATTAGACAGTAATTATCAACCTAGTTATTTTGTAATTATAAAGTTAATGTTTTTAGATTTAGTTCCATAATTAAAAATGGCTGTATATGTACCCGACATCCATCCTGAAACTGAAATATTCAAACTACTGCAACCGCTTCTTTCTGAATTTGAATACATGAGGGTTCCATTAGAATTATAAATATCGATGGTTGCATTTAAGCTTTTTTCGTTTTCAACACACCAGTTTATTGAAATGTTGTCTTGGGCAGGATTTGGATATAGGTAAACAGACTGCATATTGTCCACATCAATAAAGTCTGATGAATCTAACTCTGTAAAAACATAAGCTGTTTCAGATTTTATTTCATTTTCTAATTCCGGAAAATAAATTGGCTCATTATATTCAATGGCTTCGTTCATCAATAATATTGCAATGGCTTTGCCCGCAACCCTGCTGTCGGAATCAATAAAAGATTCAAGAGCTTCTAACGTTTCAGCCGAAAGGTTAGTATATCCCGGCGACTCTTCAAGGTTTACCTGTTGTAGCAGTGAATAAAAAGAAATATAATCCAAGTGATTTTCAGCACTATTGCTCTCTAAAACAGAATATTCAGCATCAATAGAACTAAGCAGTTGCATACCTTGATCATATTCTCCCTTTTCAAAAAGTTGCTCTGCCAATAAATACTTGTACCTCACATCATCAATAGAAGCAAGAATATCCTCTACTGCCGGAGCATCTTCCCAACCTTCCGTTTCCTGAATTTTGTTTATTAAAATTTCATTCAATGCCAATTCATAATTAGTTTTATAAAAGGCTTGTTCTTGCTCAAGAAGTTCCTTTTCTCCAAAATAATCAAGTCCTTCATCAATTTTTTTTCTCATTGGCGGAGGAAGAGGGATGTTTCTGCTGTTAAGCTTTTCTACAACCATCTCAAGCTTAGGTGCTTGGGGGCTTTGTACTAATACATTTCTAATCATCACATTTGTAAACCCTTTCTCTTTTGCAGCAAGAGAGGCAAGTACATCTTCAGACAAAAATGGAGCTATTTCCATAAGATAATTATATAATGAAATGTTTGTAGCCGGACCTGATTCTTCAATGCTTCTTTTTAAATCTACTGAATTACCGGCATCTACAAGTGCTCTTAAGCTAAGGGTTGTCTCTTCATACTTTGTAAGCGAATAATCTTTATCAAGTACAACTTCTTCATATGGTTTTACAACCATTGCTTTATCAGGGCAGGAAATATCACCGCCATAGATCATATCTGGATTACTCCACAAAGTAATTTTATCTTCGCTATAAATTAGAGGCACAACCCTTGGTTCTGATGCCGGATTGTGATGAAAGTAAGAAATATTTCCACACTCAGAGTCAACAACGAAATTGCTAAGAAGCACACTTTGGTTGTGTCCAAAAAGATTGCCTGCAAGAGATGCATTGCTATTTCCATATCCTTGCAATTCTCTAATTCCCGGAATTCTGCTTCTTGGTACATACTTAACATGGAAATCGTAGTAATTTCTATCTAAATTGTTGCAATGTAATAGCAAGCCTTTGTTATTAGCTAAGCCCTTATTATTTCCTTGAGCTTGAATGCCAATCATTAATCCGGAAAACTCATTTCTGTACAATTCGTTTGTAAAGTCGCCTGTATGACGCAATACTATTCCTACAGGGCCGCAAGTAGGGGTTGTTTCTGGAGGCCTTGCTGTTACTTCAAACTGATTGTTATCAATTCTATAATTAGTAGAATAATTAATATAGAGGCCATAATTAACATCAGAGCAATCATCATTATTGTCAAAGGAAAAGGATGGTTTCACATAAAAAGTATTATTTCTTATCTGAACGTTATCAACCATATTCATATAAACGCCCCTATTACCATTAAAAGTGGAATTTGTAATATTAAAGGTATGACTTGAATTAGGAGATTGTGCGTATATACCGTATTGTAAGCCTGAAAAACTACATTGATTAACATTAAATGATGCATCATAGGCTAATATTCCATCTCGCTTCTTTGTACTGGGATTCCTGAAAACACAGCTTGAAAACCTAACACCTTTCACGCTCCACATAGAAACATTGCTTATATGTGTTTCATGAGGAGTGTCACTAGTTGTTTCAAAAGTAACTCCCCTAAAAAACGAAATGTTGTTTATTTCGTTATTGTTAGCATCAAAGTTTTGATATGCTAAAAACTCAACATTCCTCCAGTTGTTTCTAAAAATTGCATCTGTAGCTTGAACTATTCCGCCATTGCCATCCCAATTATTAACCAAGTTCCTGGTTGTAACAGCATTTATAGCATTTTCAATTATAGCACCGTTTTTTAGAATTAAAGCGCCTTGCTTAGTAAATAATTGTGGTTTTGTTCGGTCGCCTTCTACGTAGATGCCTTGCCAGGTATCGCCTACTGGATTAGTAATAATGCCGCCATCAACGATAAGTTTAGCACCCGG
>CAZRNU010000097.1:0-11352 GCA_964601515.1 uncultured Bacteroidales bacterium
AAAAAACCTCAGGAGTACTTGCATGAGATTAAGTTGTGGAACTGATATAATTAACGGTGTTCCTTTAGCTTTTGCAAATGTTGTAAATAAAGGTGACATCGGAATAGTTGCTGCATCTGGAACCGGCCTGCAGGGAGTTAGCGCAATTATTTCCAACAATGGCGCAGGAATTTCTCAAGCTATTGGAACCGGCGGAAGGGATGTTAAGAAAGAAATTGGAGGTATAATGTTTATTGAAGCATTAAAAGTTCTGAACGCTGATGATAACACAAAATGCATTGTTTTGATAAGTAAACCACCTCATCCAGAGGTTCTTGATAAAATTGCTAAAGAAATTAAAAAGATTAAAAAACCGGTTGTAGCAATGTTTATTGGCGGAGATACTGATGCTATTTCTAAAGCAGCAGCAATTCCAGCTGCAAACTTGGAAGAAGCTGCTTTGATTGCTGTCGGAATTTCTAAAGGTAAAAACATAAGCCAAGCTAAAGAGATTATTGATGATAGAATGAAGGAAATCTCTAAAACGGCCGGTAACCTTTCTAAAAAAACAAAAGGTAAATATATTCGTGGATTGTTTAGTGGTGGAACCTTGTGTGATGAAGCTCAGCTTATTCTAAAGGATTCATTAGGATTTGTATATAGCAATACTCCTTTGAATGAAAAGTTTAAACTGGAGAATGTCTATAAAAGCAAAGAACATACAATTCTTGATTTAGGTGATGATGAATTTACTTCAGGCAGGCCGCATCCAATGATCGATTTTTCGCTCAGAAATAAAAGAATACTGGAAGAAGCAGCAGATAAGGAGGTTGCTGTTATTTTATTAGATGTTGTTTTGGGATATGGCTCTCATATTTCTCCGGCATCAGAACTTGTTCCGGTTATAAAATCTGCAACAAAAGTATCTCCGGATTTGTTATTCATTTGTTCGGTAACAGGCACAGACGGAGATCCCCAAAACAGAAGAGAAGTTATTAAGCAGCTTGAAAATGCAGGTGTTGTTGTTATGCCATCTAATTTCGCCGCAGCAAAGCTTGTAAGTGAAATTATAGCTATTAAATAGGTCTTTAAATATAACAATTAAAATTACACCGTGTAACACTGTGCAAACATTACGAAACACTGTGTAATAATAAACACTGTTTAAAAAATAAAAACAGTTACTGAAATGGAGATTAATGATGTAACAAAAGAAATACTTGATTCAGCATATAAAGTTCACACAGCACTTGGTCCTGGTCTTCTGGAATCAGCCTATAAGACATGCCTTGCTTATGAACTAAAGAAGAAAGGTCTTAAGGTAGAAGAAGAAAAACCTGTGCCGGTAGTTTACGAGGAGGTTCATTAAACTGTGGTTACAGAATTGATTTACTTGTAGATGACATGGTAATTATTGAATTAAAAACCGTTGACTCCTTTTGTGACGTACATTTTGCTCAAGTATTAACATATTAAAATTTAGCAATAAAAAAATTGGGCTACTATTTAACTTCGATGTAAAAAGCCTAAAAGATGGAATTAAAAGATTCATTCTATAAAAAAACATTATGTCTATAAACACCCTTTTTAATAAAAATCTTAAAGTAATCAACACCGGATTATCTTCATTTAAAGATAATCTTGACAAAGTTGGCGCTGAGTCTGTTCATGTAAAGTGGAAACCTCCCGTTGATGTTGACCCCAAGTGTCTTAAAACAATTATTGAGAATAAGAAAAAGATTGATGAGGCTAATCAGAAGGCTCTTGAAATAATACTTAATGGAAAACCTGCACTCGTTGGGATGGATATTGCAATAAACGTAATTCCGGGCATGAAAAAGAATCTAATTCTTCATTCCGGACCCCCAATTACTTGGGACAGAATGTGCGGACCCACTAGAGGTGCAATTATTGGAGCTCTTATTTATGAAGGTTTGGCAAAAACACCTGAAGAATCAGAAAAGCTTGCCGCGTCAGGGAAAATTGAATATGCTCCTTGTCATGAGCATTCTTCTGTTGGGCCAATGGCCGGAATTATTTCTGCTTCTATGCCGGTTTTTATTGTAAAAAATGAAACCAACGGCAACCTTGCTTTTTGCACTCAAAACGAAGGCCTTGGGAAAGTTTTAAGGTATGGAGCATTTAGTGACGATGTTATTGAGAAGCTTAAGTGGATGGAGAAAGTTATGTATCCAATTCTGAAGTCCTCCATTGAAAAGCTTGGGAAAATTGACATCAAAAATCTAATCGCTCAAGCTCTTCATATGGGCGATGAGGTTCACAACAGAAATCGCGCGGGTACTTCGCTGTTGTACAGGACATTAGCTCCTGCAATTGTTGAAACAGCACCAAACAAAGAAGATGCTATCAAAGTATTAAATTTTATAAATGGCAACGACCATTTTTTCCTCAATTTATCAATGCCTGCAGCCAAATGTTGTTTAGATGCAGCAAGAAATATTCCTTTTAGCAGTATTGCTTTGGTTATGGCTCGTAATGGAACTGACTTTGGAGTCCAGCTGGCCGGAACCGGCGACAAATGGTTTGTTGGCGAAGCTTTAGTGCCTGACGCCTTATTCTTCCCCGGATATACCAAAGATGACGCTAATCCGGATATTGGTGATAGCGCGATAACTGAAACACTAGGACTGGGTGGATTTGCTATTGCCTCCGCTCCGGCTATCGTTCAGTTTGTTGGAGGAACTGCCAGTGATGCAGTGCAATATACTATGGATATGTACGAAATTACGGCAGGAGAAAATAATGTTTATCAAATTCCTTATCTCAACTTTAGAGGCACTCCAACAGGAATTGACATTAGAAAAGTTATTGAAAAAAACATTACTCCTTTTATTGACACCGGAGTAGCACATAAAAACCCCGGCGTTGGGCAAGTTGGTGCAGGCGTTTTAAGTGCCCCAATGGAGCCGTTTAAAAAAGCCTTTGAGGGATTAGGTAAAGAATTTATTTAAAACAAAAATCAATTTTATAAACTTAAAAGTTATCGTTATGACTAAAGAAGATCTTTTTAAAATGATGAGTGAAGCAAAAATTTATGATTTAACTCAACCTCTTAGTATTCATACTCCACCTTGGCCAAGCTATATGCCATTGCAATTGCAATATTTCAAACGTATTGCAGGTGCGCATATGGGACAAGGTGCAAACGGTCAAATTATGACAACCAGCCACCACGTTGGAACCCATATCGACGGTGAAATACATTTTCACTCAAGCGGCCGCTCAATCGGAAATACTCCTCTTGATTTCTGGTATGGCCCCGGAGTTGTTGTAGATATTTCTGATGAAGTTGAAGACTATAGCCTTTATTCTCCTGAAATGATTATGAAAAAAGTTGAAGTAAAAAAAGGAGATATTCTTATAATCAACACAGGCTATCATCGTTATGCTTGGGATCAACCACAAAGCGACGAAGTAAGATATTTTGTAAATCACCCCGGGCCAAGTCCGGAATTTCATAAATGGGCTTTAGATATGGAAATAAAGTGGATTGGTGTTGACTGCGGCAGTGCAGATCATCCTATGAATACAATTATCCGCGACTGGCATCCAAAAAGATTTAAGGAAGCAGAAGCCAAACTCGTTGCAAAGTATGGCAAAAAATGGGACGAAATGTTCCCTCCTGAAGAATATTATCAGGTAATGCATCTTAAACTATTTCCAAAAGGACTGGTTCATGCAGAAAATATTGGTGGCGACATTAACAAAGTAAACAACAAGCGCGTTTGGATTGGCCTGTTTCCAATAAAAGGCATTGAAATGGAATCAGCAATGTGCAGGGTAATTGCAATTGACGCTTAACTTGATACTATCATTTAAAATGATTTTTTATGGCTATTCCCTATGAATTTGGCTATGAAAAGCCTTTGAATATTGAAGAGGCAATTCAACTGCTTGGCAAGCATGGAAAAAATGCCCGAGTATTAGCCGGAGGTACTGATTTGGCTAATGAAGTTAAACAAGGTTTTAGAGTTCCCGAAGTTTTAATAGACATCAAAGGAATTGAATCTCTAAAAAAGATTGAAATTATTGAAGATAGATTGCACATCGGTGCTTTAGTTACTTTTAATGAAATCCTTGAATCGAAAGCAGTGCAAGATAATGCTTACATCTTATATGAAGCTGCCGGCTTGGTAGCTTCAAACGGTGTGAGAAATCGAGCTACAATGATTGGAAATATCTGCTCGGCTGTTGCATGTATGGACAGTGCAGCCCCATTGTTAGTCCATGATGCTACAATACATTGCTTAAGCGTTGACGGACAAAGAGATGTTGCCGCACAAAAATGGTTTGTGGAAAACAGAAAAACAGCAATAAAAGAAAAGGAGCTAGTAACCCATGTTTCTATTCCTATTCCAAAATTAAAATATGCCGGTGCTTATCAAAAAATGATGCGCTATTCAGGAGAAGACTTGTCGCAGGCAAATGTCGGAGTATTGCTGTTTTCTGATGGGAAATGCAATGTTGCTTTTGGCTCTGTTGGACCAATTCCCAAACGTTCACCAAAATTAGAGGCGTTTCTGAAAGAAAAGGGCATTAATCCTCAATCTATTGCCGAAGCAAAAGAGATGATTAGTAAGATTATAGCTCCTATAACGGATGTCAGGGCTACTAAAGAATATAGAATGCACATGACAAAGGTTATGTTTGAAAGAGCCGTAAACACAGCAGTTGAAAGATTAAAAAAGCCAAAACTAATTACTAAAAAGTAATATTATGAAGAAGATTTCATTTACTCTCAACGGAGAATTGCGTTTTATATATGTTGCTCCTAATGAGGTACTTCTTGAAGTACTTCGCGATAAAATGGGTGTGAAAAGCCCCAAATGCGGATGTGATAGTGGTGATTGCGGCGCTTGCACGGTTATTCTAAATGGGAAATCGGTAAGAAGCTGTCTTATTTTTGCTATCGAAGTTGACGGCCAAGACATTCTTACTCTTGAGGGAATATCTAAAGATGGATTAACTCCATTACAAACAGCTCTCAATGACAGGAATGCATACCAATGCGGATATTGTGCTCCCGGAATGATTCTTTCAGTTACCGAACTGATTAAAAAAAATCCTCACCCTTCTGAGCATGAAATTAAGGAGTCTATCGCAGGAAATTTATGTCGCTGTACCGGTTATAAACCTGTAATTGACGCTGTTTTGGAAGTAACTAAAAAGCATTAAATCATGGAAGATCATAAATTTATTGGGCAATCAGCTATTAGGGTTGATGGAAAAGAAAAAGTATCCGGAGCAGCTCTTTACACAGACGATCTGGAATTTGGCCCAGACTTGCTTTATGCCGAAGTTGTTGAAGGTCCGCACGCCCACGCTATGATTCTCAGTATTGACACTTCTGAAGCTGAGAAAGTACCTGAAGTTTTGGCGGTTGTTACCGGCAAAGACTTTCCTTACAACTTTGGTCTTTATATGCAAGATCGATTCATCTTTGCTCAGGATAGAGTAAGATTCTTTGGAGAGCAAATTGCAGCAGTTGTTGCTCGCACACCTCAAGCTGCGAAAAAAGCCGCAAAACTTGTGAAAGTCAGCTATGCGCCTCTGCCTAAGGTTCTTAGCCCTATTGACGCTGTGAAGAAAAACGCAGATTTAATCCATCCTGATTTGGAAAATTATAAGCATGTTCCATGGTTTTTTCCAAAACCAAAATCGAATATTGCTCATCATAGAAAAATACGTAAGGGTGATGTTGATAAAGGGTTTAAAGATGCTGATTATGTATTGGAAGATACTTATGAAGTGCCTCGCTACTCTCATTGTGCAATAGAATACCATGCAGCAGTTGCAAAATACGATCACTCCGGGCGACTTACTGTTTGGGCATCTTCGCAATCTCCTCATACTCAGCGTAATTTATTTGCTAATGCTTTGGCACCTCTTGGGTTAAAACATAACGATGTTAGAGTTATAGCACCTCACGTTGGTGGTGGTTTTGGCTCTAAAGCCGGCGTTACAATGGAAATTATTGCTGCTGCCGTTGCAATGAAAGTACAAGGACATCCTGTTAAAGTTCTGTGGAACCGTGAAAGAGAATTTTATAACACTTACCAAAGATTAGGCGTTGTTGCAAAACTAAAAATTGGAGTTAAAAAGGACGGTCGTATCACTGCGCTGCACCACGAGCTTTTCTGGGATGCAGGCGCTTATGTAGAATATGGCGCTAATGTTGTTAATGCTGTTGGTCTTTCTGCAATCGGACCTTATAAAGTCGAAAATGCATCTATAGACTCATATTGTATCTATACAAATCTTCCACCTGGCGGTCCTTATCGTGGTTTCGGTTATTCTGAGTTTCTTTTTGGATTGGAATCTCATATGGATCGTATTGCAAAACATCTTGGCATTGATTCTATTGAAATTCGCCGTCGTAATGCAATAAAAGAAGGCGACTTAACTGCTTACGGAGCGCACATGAATCCTAACGGATTGCTTCAGGCTATAGATGCCGTTGAGAAAGAAATTAAGTGGAGCGAGAATCTTATACCTTCCAGTCCGGATGTTGCTATTGGAAAAGGATTTTCTCTTTTCTGGAAGGCTCCGGCCATGCCGCCTAACGCATCTTCTTCATGCTTTCTAAAAATGAATGAGGATGCAAGTATAAATCTCCTAGTTTCAGGAATGGATCTTGGTCAGGGATTTTTAACTGTTATGGCGCAAATAGCAGCAGAGATATTGTCTGTTCCAACTTCAAAAATTAGAACAGAAAACCCCGACACCGATCGTAATCCTTACGAATGGCAAACAGTAGCTTCTCACATCACTTGGGGATGCGGCAATGCTGTTAAAAAAGCCGCATTAGATGCAAGAGATCAGATTTTTGATCTTATTGTTAGAACAAAATTTCTTCCTAAAGACATGCTTTACCTTGAAGATGAAAAGGTTAAATGCAAGTCTGACCCGAATTTTGAACTGGCATTAAGGGATTTTGTTATAAATGGAATTCAAATGGAAGATGGAACTTTTAAAGGAGGCCCAATTATAGGTAGAGGCTCTTTTATGCCTGAATTTACTTCTACAAATGCAGACCCGGAAACAAGCCAAGGCGGACACCCGAATGTGCATTACACTGTTGGCGCTGCAGCCGCAATTATTGAAATTGACAAGCAAACAGGCAAGGTGAAAGTGAAAAAAATTGTTGAAGCAGTGGATTGCGGTAAAGCACTAAACCCCAGCCTAGTTGATGGACAAATTGTTGGCGGTATTATGCAGGGTATTTCTACGGTTCTTTATGAGGATATGAAGTTTGATCATAGAGGAAAAATGTTAAACCCAAATTTTACTGATTATAAAATTCCTACAGCTCTAGATATCCCTGATGAGATTATACCGATAATTATTGAAGTTGCTCAGCCTGATGGCCCATTCGGAGCTCGAGGAATGGGCGAACATACAATGATTCCTGTTGCCCCAATGATAGCAAACGCCATTGATAATGCTATGGGTATTAGAATTATTTCTATGCCTATTACTGCTGAAAAAATATGTTTAGAAATACTTAAAAAAACAGAATAGGTGACAGGAAAAACTTATATAGAATTGCTAATCAGCCTTTAATGCTAGTTAAAAATTATGAAACCTCTTGAAAAAATAAAAATACTGGATCTTACCAGAGTATTGGCCGGACCTTTTTGCACAATGATTCTTAGCGATTTAGGAGCTGAAGTGATAAAGGTTGAAGTGCCCGGAACAGGCGATGATGCCAGATCTTTCGGTCCTTTTAAAAATGGCCAAAGCCTTTATTTTCTTAGTATTAACAGGGAAAAGAAAAGCATCTCCATTAATCTTAAAACAGATAAAGGCAAAGAAATTTTCAAAGAATTGATTAAACATTTTGATGTTGTTATTGAAAATTTCCGACCCGGAACAATGGAGAAACTAGGCCTAGGCTATGAAACGCTTAATCAATTAAATCCCAAGCTTATTTACGCTGCATCATCAGGTTACGGTCATTCCGGACCAAGCTCTAAAAAAGCATCTTACGATATTTTAGCTCAAGCTATGGGTGGTATAATGAGCATTACCGGTTGGCCTGATACGCCACCTACTCGCGTGGGAATGTCGCTAGGAGATATTACTGCATCTCTTTATTCTGCAATCGGAATTCTTGCGGCTCTTCAGCATCGCAATAACACCGGTCTGGGGCAGAAAGTGGATGTTGCAATGCTTGATTGCCAAGTTTCTATCCTTGAGAATGCAATTACCCGATATCAGGTTGAAGGAAAATCACCACAGCCATTAGGAAACAGACATCCTACTATTGCTCCGTTTCAGGCATTTAAAGCAACAGACAGTTATTTTGTTGTTGCTGCCGGAAATGATTCTTTATGGAAAAAGTTGTGCGAAGCAATCGACAGAAAAGACCTTTTGGTTAATGAGCGTTTCATTTCCAATGATTTACGTACGCAAAATCTTGCAAATCTGGTTGAAGAGCTTAATAAAACTTTTTCAACAAAATCAGCTGCGGAATGGGTCGAAATTATTGATAATGCCGGCGTGCCTTGTGGACCGATTAATACTATTGAAAAACTGTTTTCTGAACCTCAAATTGTTTCCCGCAATATGTTTGTTGATGTTGAAGATAAAAAAGCAGGGAAAATTAAGATTGCAGGCAATCCTATAAAAATGAGCTCGTTAGAGGAAAGTGAAACGAGAAATCCTGCACCTGAAATTGGAGAACATAACTTTGAAGTGCTGTCGAATATGCTCGGACTTTCTGAGGATGAAGTGAAAGAACTTAAAGATGCAGGAGTTTTATAAAAATGTGATAAATGACAAAATACACTCATAATCTGCCTCTTTTTGAAACTGCAAAAAAACTACGCACAGGTGAACTTCCTTTGGAAACGTTTATTAATGAATTGTGTGATAGGATAGATGCAGTTGAACCAATCATTCACTCTTTATTACCTGAAAATAATCGAAGAGCCAGACTTCTTTCGTCAGCCAAAGAGCTTTTGGCAAAATATCCTGTTGCTGATAATCGTCCGCCTTTATTTGGAATTCCTATTGGCGTTAAAGACATTTTTATTACAGATAATTTTGAAACGCATGCTGGTTCAAAATTGCCATCATCAGCTTTTGAAGGCACAGAATCAGAGGTTGTTACTAAATTAAAAAATTCCGGAGCCTTAATTCTAGGAAAAACAGTTACAACAGAGTTTGCTTACTTTCAGCCCGGACCAACAAAAAACCCACATAATACAAATCATACTCCCGGAGGTTCAAGCAGTGGATCTGCTGCTGCAGTTGCTGCCGGATTAGCACCTTTGGCGCTTGGCACTCAGACAATTGGCTCAGTGTCTCGTCCTGCATCTTATTGTGGTGTGTATGGTTTTAAACCTACTTCCGGAAGAATTTCAACAGCCGGTGTAATTCCTTTTTCTCCAACAGCCGACCATGTTGGGTTCTTTACACAAGACATCGAAGGAATTGATTTAGTGGCAAGTATTCTAGTTAAAGATTGGAGGAAAACACGAAGCATTGAATATGAAAAACCTGTAATTGGCATTGCAACAGGCGATTTTCTAAAACAAGCATCAGCAGAAGTATTAATATGGTTTAAGAATAAAGTTGAATTTTATAAAGCTCAAGGTTTTTTGATTAAAGAAATTGACGTTTTTGAAAACATTGAAAATATTAACAACGCACACCGCAGTATTGTAGCTTCAGAATTTGCTTCTGTGCACAAAGAGAGATTTAAAGAATACGGAGATAAATTTAGTGAACATTCTAAAAACCTTATAAAACAAGGCAAAAGCATTGCACAAGAAACATTGACTTCTTCGCTTAAGTTGCAAAATGAAACCAAGAAAAAGTTCATTGACTTAACAAATTCATTGAATATTGATTTATGGATTAGTCCATCGGCAATAGATACTGCGCCAAAAGGATTAGAATCAACCGGCAGTCCGCTAATGAATCTTCCTTGGACTTTTATTGGTGTTCCAACTCTTTCAATTTCTGGCGATAAAATCAAATCCGGACTACCAATTGGACTTCAGGTTGCTGGAGCTTGGGGAGAGGATGAAAAATTATTAAAGCTCTGTTCTACCTATTTAATCTAAACATGAACATCGAAGAATTCCGCGACTATTGCCTCTCGTTCAAAAGCGTCGAAGAAAAATTACCTTTTGATGAAAGCACTCTCGTTTTTTATGTAAAGGGTAAAATGTTTTGCCTTGCTGACATTGACACTTTTGATTATATAAATGTAAAATGCGACCCCGAAAAGGCTTTAATGCTCAGAGAACAGTATGATGAAGTGATTCCCGGCTATCATATGAATAAAAAACACTGGAATAGCATACAAACCACCGGCAAACTTTCCGACAAACTTATTAAAGAATGGATTAATGATTCTTACTACCTCGTTGTTGCCGGACTACCAAAAAAATTAAGGGAGGGTATGTAAGGAACTTCCAACACAATTCAAAAACCACCACTCACCGATTACTTTCGTTCATTCGCCTGTTTTTACTACCTTTAGTTTTTATTTGCGTCGTACTTTTGTCTCGAAAACATTTAAAACCTTTGCAACTATGAATGAAATTAAAGTAAAAATCGAGAAAAAAGGAAACAAACTACAAGCTATTGTTTTTGGTTTGTTCGTAATTGCAGCCGGAGTTCTGCTTATATACAGAAACATGGGGCTGCTTGATCCGGAAATGAAAAGAATTTTCTTTTCATGGCAAATGATTATGATTGCAGCCGGTGTTATTAATCTAGTAAAAAAGTCATCACGATTGTTCGGCCTAATCCTGTTGTCGGTTGGCGGCTTTTTTATGCTTCCAAAAATTATGGAATTGCCGTTAAATTTTACCCAAACCTTCTGGCCTCTTTTGGTAATAATCGGTGGTGTTCTAATTATTTTTTTCAGTGTAAAAGGCTGCAAAAGAATTGGTCAGTTTAGCCATAGCTCAACTGATGATGTTATCGACGATAGCTTTGTCTTTAGTGGCGGTGAAAGAACAATTACTTCCGAAAGCTTTTCCGGTGGAAAATCAGTAAATGTATTTGGCGGCTCAACTTACGACCTTACTCAAAGCAAACTCAAAGAAGGAATAAACGTTCTTGAGGTAACTTGTGTGTTTGGCGGAACAAAAGTAATTGTACCATCTACATGGAATGTCAGAGTTGAAGTTTCTTCTGTGCTCGGAGCCTTCGAAGATAAAAGAAAATTCCGCAACGATCCCATTGATACGTCTAGAACACTCGTTATTAAAGGTAGCGCAGTGCTTGGAGGCGGTGAAATTGCAAGTCATAAATAAAACAAAATGCAACATCCTCTAATAAAAAACAGACAAACCATTATCCCCTTTCTGGGGATATGGTTTTTTGTTGTTG
>CAZRNU010000098.1:0-11143 GCA_964601515.1 uncultured Bacteroidales bacterium
GCAGAAGATCCATTAAGAGCCGTTGCAAGGGGTACCGGAATTGCTCTGAAGAATTTTGACAAATTCCCATTCCTCATTAAATAATATCAATCTGAAAGTATCAGAATATGCGCAATATCTTTAATTTCATAATAAAGCAGCAATTTTTCTTTTTATTCTTACTGCTCGAAGTAATTGCGTTCGTCCTAATTGTTCAGAATCAGTATTACCAAAGAAGTCTTTTTATGAATACTGCAAATGTTTTTACAGGAAACATTTACCAATCGTATTCAAACTTAAGAAGCTATTTAACTTTGAGACAGACTAACCAAATACTTTCTGAAGAAATAACTGCATTAAAAGGATATACAAGAAATTCATATCTAATAAACGACAGAAATATTTTTCAATATAGAGATACTGTTTTTCAAAAACAATACACATATCTCAATGCCAAAGTAATCAAAAACTCAGTTTACGATAGAAACAATCATATAACTCTTGATAAAGGCCGGAAGCAAGGGATAGAGCCCGACATGGGAATAATAACCTATAACGGAGTAATTGGCATTATTACAAATGTATCAAACAATTTTTCTACTGCCATAAGTCTGCTTCATGGTAATTCAATGATTTCGGCAAGACATAAAAACAGCAGGCATCTTGGCACCCTTATTTGGGAAGGATATAATTATAGGAAAACTACATTTATTCATCTACCTCCTCATGTGACAATAAATATCGGAGACACGATAGAAACAAGTGGATACTCTCATGTTTTTCCTGAAAATATTCCTATTGGAATTATTTCAGACTTCGAGGTTAAAAAAGGTGACAATTTTTACACAATTGATATTGATCTTTTTGTTGATTTTAATAGTATTGAATATGTAAGTATAGTGAAAAATCTTTTGAAAGATGAGCAGTTAATTTTAGAAACAAATTCAAAAATTAACGGCAACAACTAAGAAAATTATGGGAACTCAGGTTTTAAAATACATTGCTAAGTTTTTTTCCCTTGTACTATTGCAAATCTTAATATTTGACCAGTTGAGATTTAGCGGTTATATAAGTCCCTACATTTACATAATTTTCGTACTAAACTTACCTTTAAATTTTTCAAAAACGGCAATTCTTTTCATGGCTTTTGCTATTGGATTAACAATTGATGTTTTTTCCGACTCATTAGGAATTCACGCTGCAGCTACTGTATTTATGGCATTTTGCAGACCTGCGGTTATAGACCTAATTTCAACAAAAAAGGAATTTGAAGAAGAAGCAACTCCATCATTAGGATTTATGGGTATTAGGTGGATAATCCCCTACACTGTTATTCTGGTTTTTTTACATCATACTTTTCTGTTTTTTGCTGAAATCTTTTCTTTTAAAGAGTTTTGGGCAACAATCAGCAGAGCCTTTATCAGTACTTTCTTCACATTTTTATTAATAATTATTACTCACTACTTATTTGATAAAATTGCTAAAAAATAATCCGGGCGGTTAATTTTTCTAAAAAACTTTTTGAAAATAATCAAATGAGGTATTTTTACATTATTAACAAAAACTTCAATAATATGCAGAAAATAGCTGTTGTTTTTCTTATTTCGATATTTCTGTTTGGATGTAAATCCGGCGACGACAAAAATGATAAATATTTTATAATAAAAGGGGAATTGCAAAATGCTGCTAACATAAGATTCAGCATAGACGAACTTACTACAAATGATTTAACTCCGGTCGACAGCTTGTTTGCCGACAGCGAAGGAAGGTTTGCATATAGAAATAACAACATCGATGATGCAAGTTTTTACATTTTAAAAATAAACAGAATCAACACCCTTACACTATTATTAGAACCCGGCGAAGTGATTGAATTGAAAGGTGATGCAAACAATATTCTTAAAACTGCAGAAGTTGACGGGTCAAAAGGCACTAACCTAATGCTTAAACTTAACAGAAAACTTGCTCATAGTTATAACGTTCTTGATTCTTTGGCTGATCAATACAGAGATAGCAGATATTTATCAAACTTTGATGAAATAAGACAAAAACTTAATGCAGAATATGTAAGAGTGTTTGATGAACAAAGAGAATTTGTAAAACAGTTTATAATTGACAACCCTGAGTCACTTGCATCTATCATAGCACTAAATCAATATTTAGGCGACAGCATGCTTCTGACAATGTCAGAGCATTTTGAACTTTTCGAAAATCTTAGCAATAGTTTATCAGCCAAATACCCAACAAACAAACACGTTGTAGATCTTAAAAGACAAATTAGCAACTTTAAGAGAAGAAGTTTTCAAAGAAAACAAGCCGAAGAGCAATTGGCAATAGGTAAAAAAGCACCCGAAATTCTCATGAATAATATCTCCGGAAATCCTGTTGCACTTTCATCACTTTCAGGACAATATGTTTTGATAGATTTTTGGGCTAGCTGGTGTGAATTATGTAAAGCCAACAATGAAAAACTGAAACATATTTATAAATTATACAATCCTAAAGGATTTGAAATATATTCAGTATCATTAGATCGCAGCATAGATGAATTGAAACAGGCAATTAATGAATTAAAACCTGATTGGGCTAATGTTAGTGATCTTCAATTTTGGAACAGCCCTGTTGTTGGAATATATAATATAGACGGTCTGCCCTTCAATGTATTAATTGACAGAGAAGGAATTATTCTTGATAAAAACTTAGCACCTGAAGAACTGGAAGAAATCTTAAGCAAAAAGCTTAAATGATAAGCTTATATGTTTATTTTTGCATATAAGCCTATTGTAATGAAAATAAAAACTCCACTCATATTACTGTTACTGGCATTAATAAATAATATTGCTATTGCAGAAAAACAGTATTTCCAGCAGAAAATAAACAATACGATAAATGTTATTCTCGATGATGAAAAGCATAAGATAAATGCTCAAATCGAAATTGAGTATATAAATAATAGTCCCGATACCTTAACTTTTATTTACTTTCACTTATGGCCAAATGCATTCAGTAATAATAATACTGCCTTTGCGAAGCAGAATTTGCGAAATGGGAAGAAAGAGTTTTATTTCGCTTCGGAAGAAGAAAGAGGCTATATTGACAGTCTTGATTTTAAAATAAACTCTATCACTGCAAAGTGGGAGCAAGATTCTGAAAACCCTGATATTGCAAAATTACTCCTTAATAATCCACTTCTCCCGGGAGATACAATATACATAAACACCCCGTTTAGGGTAAAATTTCCTAACTCATCATTTAGCAGACTTGGGCATAATGGTCAAGCATACTATGCCACGCAATGGTATCCTAAGCCCGCTGTATACGACAAATTTGGATGGCATCCTATGCCCTATTTATACAATGGCGAATTTTATTCCGAATTTGGCAACTTTGATGTACACATTACACTCCCAAACAACTACATAGTAGCTGCTTCCGGAGAATTACTTACTTATGAAGAAATTATCAAGCTTGATTCTCTCTCAAACTTTTGGCAAAATATTTTAAAGGATTATAACCTTCCTGATAATATTGACTTTCCTGAATCGTCTCAAACATTTAAAACCTTACACTTCAGGATTGAAAATGCCCATGATTTCGCCTGGATTGCAGATAAACGTTTTTATGTTTTATCTACTCCTTTAAAACTCAGTGAATCAGGAAAAACAGTGAGCTGCTATTCCTTTTTTACTGAAAATTCAAGTATATGGGAACATACACCGCGATATATAAGCAGAGCAATTAAGTTTATGTCTGATTTAGTTGGAGAATATCCTTATAAAACATTTTCAGCAGTGCAAATTCTGAACAGTGGAGGTGCCAATATGGAATATCCCGGACTTACAACTATTGGAGATAAACTTGATAGTTTTCAACTCGACAGAGTAATTGCTCACGAAGCAATTCATAATTGGTTTTATGGCATTTTAGCATTTAATGAAAGGCAACATCCATGGCTTGACGAAGGTTTCACTTCTTATTATGACCACAGATATATTTACGAATATTATACTAATCTGGATTTTTTGGGCGGACTGTCAAAATCAATATTTGGAGAATATTTTGATCTTTCACATTATCCTTATGTAAAACAAGATGAGATAACAGTATTGGCACTCCAACGGCTCAATATTGATCTTCCGCCATTGCTCCACAGCACTGAATTTGACATGATTAACTATTTTGCAATGGTATATAACAAAGCCAGCATAAGCATTACTCACCTTGAAAAATATCTTGGCAAAGAAGAATTTGACCGAATAGTGAAAATATTTTATAATGAATGGAAGTTTAAACACCCTAATCCGGATAATCTGAGAAATATTTTCGAAAAAGAATCAGGTAGAGATTTAAGCTGGTTTTTTGATGATATGATTGGCAGCACAAAACTTGCTGATTACAGCATTAAAAAGGTAAAGCAGTTTTATGACGGTTATAAAATTACTTTAAAAAACAATGGAGAAATAAATTCACCAATTTCGGTTTCAGGGATGTATAATAATGAAGTTGTAAGCACGGTTTGGGTTGAAGGCTTTTGGGGAAAACAACAAATAGAGCTGCCAAAAGGAAATTATGACATAATTACAATAGACCCAAATTATTACACACTAGATTATAACAGAAATAACAACAATTATCACGTTGGGAAAATATTCCCTCACATAAACCCATTACACATTCAACCATTCATAAGTATTGAAAATCCTTATAAAACACAAATATTTGCATCTCCGGTTATAGGATGGAACAAAAGTAGCGGTTTTATGCCCGGTTTGGCATTTTACAATCAAGTATTACCTTTCAACTCAAATGAACTATTTCTAATGCCTATGTATGGCTTAGAAAACAACAAATTGCAAGGGGAAACCTGGGCTTACAAAACATTCTTTAACAGAAGCAGAAAAGGAATTCATTCTGTGAGGGCAGGCATAAATTTAAAAAGTTATGGAACAGCTTCTGTTTATGATGATAATGACTATTTTTATAAAGTCCAACCACAAATTACTATTACATTCAATAATACGGCTGCTGTTTATGACCTAACTAATTATATAACACTAAGATCGGTTTTCATAAACAGAGATAACCCCATTAAGTTTAATAATCAAAGTTTAGATGAAAAAAGACTTAAATACAGTGTTTACGAATTATCATATCATCATCATCAAAACTTTACAATAAACCAATACGAGATTAATGCTGTTTTGCAACTGGGTGAAAATCTAATTAAAGCTTTTGGTGAATATAATTACTCATTTATTTATGATAGAATGGGTAATGAATTTAAAGTAAGGCTTTTTGCGGGAAAATTTTTTAAATCTCCAAGCTATTCAGATCCTGTTGACTATAGGTTCAGGCTGGGAAATCATTTAGGTCATCACGACTATTTATATGACAATACATACTTATCAAGGGGGCATTATGGCTTTAACTACCTTAATAATCAAACATATCAGAAAGATGGTGCATTTCGAATAATAACACCGGTAGGACAAACATACAATTGGCTTGCAGCATGTAATTTAACATTAAATGTTCCCCATTTGCCAGTAAGTCTTTTTGCTGATATTGGATTGTATGACTATTCTCAAGATTATTCAAAGTATCCTCCTTACGTTGCAGGAATTCAATTGGAGCTTATCAAAAATTTAATAACAATCTACGTTCCGGTATTTATGTCGCCTGAAATCGAAAATGCAGCAAACTTGGCTTATGATAATTATTTTCAAAAAATTTCTTTCACAATTAGATTTGACAGACTAAATCTTTTCGAACAATTAAAGGCAATTACTTCATTCTTATATTAAAAATCCAAAATCAGATTGGATAATAATACTGTTATTCGTACTTTTACGTTTCGTATTTTAGAAAATAATTTTACAATCAACTAATTTATAAACCTAACAATTTTTATTATGAGTAAAGTGTTAAGCGGCCTTAAGCCAAAAGCAGTATGGGAAATATTCGAACAAATTTGCAACATTCCACATCCTTCAAAGCATGAAGATAAAATTATTGAATTCACTTTAAACTTTGGAAAAAAGCTCGGCCTTGAAACTGTGCAAGATAAAGTTGGCAATGTTTTAATTAGAAAACCCGCCACTAAGGGAATGGAAAAATGCAAAACAATTATTCTGCAAGGGCATTTGGATATGGTTCCACAAAAAAACAATGACAAAAAACATAATTTTGAAAAAGACCCGATTCAACCTGTTATTGATGGAGAATGGGTAAGAGCCAACGGAACTACTCTGGGAGCTGACAATGGAATTGGAGCTGCTGCTGCTTTAGCTGTTCTTCAGGACAAAACTTTAAAACATGGACCTATTGAATGCCTATTTACAGTTGACGAAGAAACAGGAATGACAGGTGCATTCGGATTAAAACCGGGCTTTTTAAAAGGTGATATTCTCATAAACCTTGATTCAGAAGATGAAGGCGAACTTTATATTGGGTGCGCCGGTGGAATCGACACAACAGCAGTTTTCAAATACAAGGAAGAAAAAACTCCTGCAGATCATGTGGCATACAAAATTGAAGTAAAAGGTCTTAAAGGCGGTCATTCCGGACTTGATATAAACCTTGGAAGAGGAAATGCCAACAAAATTCTTAATAGAATTTTATGGGATGCTCATCGCAACATGGGATTATTGCTTGCAGCTATTGAAGGTGGAAGCCTTAGAAATGCTATACCGAGAGAATCATCTGCTATTGTAACTGTTCCTGAAGCCAATGCTAAAAAGTTTGAAAAACTGGTTAAAACAACAGAAGATACGGTGATTAACGAATTAGGCACAATCGACCCGGGAGTATCTGTTAAAGCTAAGAAAACCACACTACCGGAAAAAGTAATCGAAAATAAAGTTGCAGGTAAGTTTTTCAATGCAATATATGGCTGTCCCAACGGAGTTTTAAGAATGATAGGCGACATGCCTGAAGTTGTTGAAACAAGCACTAACCTGGCAATTATAAAATCAGGAAAAAACAAAATAGAGGTTGCATCGCTTCAGAGAAGCTCTGTAGATTCAGCTAAAATTGACCTTTGCAACATGATCAGATCGGTATTTGAACTTGCAGGTGCAGATGTTGAACATGGTGGAGCATATCCGGGATGGAAACCAAATGTAAACTCTCCTATCCTGAAGGCAATGAAAGATGTTTATAAGAAAAAATTCGGCAAAGTTCCTGAACAAAAAGTTATTCATGCCGGATTGGAATGTGGACTTATTGGAGGTGTATATCCAAATCTGGATATGATATCATTTGGGCCAACAATCAGACATCCTCATTCACCCGACGAGAAGGTTAATATCAAGACTGTTCAACTGTTTTACGACTTTTTAGTAGAGACTTTACAAAATGCTCCAAAAAAATAAAGAAAGTTTTTAACTAACTTATTGTCTGTTAAAATAATTTATTTATCTTTGCAGTCCTTAAAAACAGGCATTTTAATGTTATCTTTTTGATAATTAAGGAGAAGAGAGCTTAGAGAATTACAGACAATAAAAACAGCTATTTAAAATGAAAAGGACATATCAACCTTCGAAAAGAAGAAGAAAAAACAAACACGGGTTCATGAAAAGAATGGAATCTGCCAATGGTCGCAAAGTATTAGCATCCAGAAGAGCAAAAGGTAGGAAAAGACTTACCGTGTCGAGTGAGAAAACTCACAAATAAAATTTCTTCAAGCAAATAATAGTATATATTCTATAGTAAAAGCAGAAGTCTGAACATCAGATTTCTGCTTTGTTTATTTATTCAATTAAAGTATATTAACTGTTTTTTTTACTTTTGCTAATTATAAAACTCAAGCGCAATGTTTTTAAGAATCCTTGGAACTTTTATAATCATTTACGTATTTTTTCGCATTTTTACCGGAATTATTCTGCCTGCAATTCTTAAATGGCAGCTAAACCGATACAAAAAGAAATATTACAGTCAGAATCCCGGCGCAAAAGAATCTAAAAGGTATAGAAAAGGCAATGTGAACATTACAATGGACAACCAAAAATCAGAAGTCGGCTCAGACAATATTGGAGAGTACGTGGATTTTGAAGAAATAAAAGACAACGATAAATAAAAAAATACATAACCATTAATTAAAATCTTATGAAAAACCTTCTAGATCAACAATTTGAATGGAAAAAGTCAGTAATATACATTATTTTCATAGCAGTATTTGCAGTTCTGTCTATCGCATATGTTAGTCCAATTCTTGAAGGGAAAAAAATATTGCAGCCTGACATTGTGAAGTTCGATGGAATGTCTAAAGAAATAAAAGATTACAGGCAGGAAACCGGAGAAGAAGCACTCTGGACTAATTCGATGTTTGGCGGAATGCCGGCATATCAGATTTCTGTTGAATATCCAAGTAATATTTCCAATCTTTTGCATAGAATTATGACTTTAGGTCTTCCGCGACCTGCTGATATGATATTTTTATACTTTGCATGCTTCTTTATCTTTCTACTGCTATTAAGAGTAAATCCGTGGGTAGCATTCCTTGGGTCAGTTGCTTTTGCCTTTTCGTCATATAACTTCATAATAATAACTGCCGGCCATAACTCTAAAGCTGTTGCTATTGCTTATATGGCTCCGGTGTTGGGATCAATTATTTATACTTTCAGAGGAAAATTTATTCCCGGTGCAATTTTGTTTACTGTATTCTTATCGTTACAGATATTTGCAAATCACTTCCAAATAACATATTATCTGCTTATAATTGTTATTCTCTATGGTCTTTTTGAGTTAATTGACAAGATTAGAAAAAAAGAACTTGATGTATTTTTTAAAGCTCTTGGGGTTCTAATTATTGCTGCTGTAATTGCATTGGGTATTAATATAAGCCGTATCTGGACAACCTACGAATATACTAGCGCAACAATGAGAGGAGGTTCTGAATTATCATCAGAAGAAGAGGCGCAGCGAAAAGGACTTGAAATTGACTACATTACCGCTTGGAGTTATGGAGTTAGTGAATCATTCTCAGTGCTAATCCCTAATGTAAAAGGAGGTTCTACAAAATCTATAGGAGAAAATAAATCAGCACTAAAGAATGTTGACTCCCGAATGAAAAATGAAATTGCAAATTATAATCATTATTGGGGCAATCAGCCTTTTACTTCAGGACCTGTTTACTTAGGAGCAATTGTTATGTTCTTATTTATACTAAGCCTCTTCTATGTAAAAGGACCAATTAAACATGCGCTTCTCGCTGCAACTATTTTATCAGTAATGCTTGCGTGGGGCAAAAACTTTATGCCTCTAACAGAGTTTTTCGTGGATTATATTCCGGGATATAACAAATTCAGGGCAGTATCTATGACATTAACCATTGCAGCGCTTTGCATACCTGCTTTAGCCGCAATGGGAATTGCCAAAATCATTGAGAAGCCGGAAATATTCAATTTAAAAAATAAAAATCTATATATAAGTTTCGGCTTAACAGGGGGCTTAGCACTATTATTTTATTTGTTCCCGGGATTTTTCTCCTTCCTTAGCCAACAGGAAGTGGATATGGTTGAGGAAATTAAAAGGACTTCAGGAACTGAACTAAATCAACAACTATCTCTTCTAATAAATAACCTTGAAACAGCAAGAATTTCAATTTTTAAAGCTGATGCAATTAGAAGCTTTGGCTTTATTGCTCTATCAGCAATTTTGCTGCTTTCATTTGCTATGGCAAGATTCAAGCAAAATTTATTTTTAATCGGATTAACTCTACTTATTATTTTCGATATGTGGACAATAAACCGACGTTATTTGAATGATGATAATTTTACATCCAGAAGAAAAGTTGAAACACCATTTACCAAATCCGCTGCCGACGACCTTATCCTTAAAGACAATGACAATGTAAGGGTTCTTGATATTACTGAAAGTACTTTTAATAGTACCCGTTCATCATACTTTCATATGTCGGTTGGCGGCTACCACGGAGCAAAACTTCAAAGATATCAGGATATTATTGATACTTATCTTACCGAATATATAGTTCAGATTAACAACACACTTCCTAAACTTGAAACAATGAATGAAGTGTATGACATGCTATATAAAATGCCTGTTTTGAATATGCTTAATACAAGATACATTATTATTCGCCAGGATATGATGCCCATTATTAACGTACATACATCAGGCAACGCATGGTTCGTTGATGAATACATTCTGGTAGAAAACGCAAATCAAGAGCTATTGTTATTAAATGATTTGCAACCGCAGTTTACTGCAATTATTGACAAACAATTTACAGATTTATTAAGCGAACTTAAGTTTGGGTATGATTCAATAGCGTCTATCTCGCTGATTGACTATAAGCCAAACAAACTCACATACAAGTCAGTTTCTAATGAAAACTCTTTAGCTGTTTTTTCAGAGATTTATTACCCCAAAGGTTGGAAGGCATATATTAATGGAAACCCTGCTGAGCATTTCAGGGCTAACTATATTTTAAGAGCAATGGTTGTGCCTGCAGGAGAAAATGAAATTGTTTTTGAGTTTAAGCCAAAATCATATTTTATCGGGGAAAGCATAGCCCTAATGTTTTCTATTTTACTTGTATTAATTGTTTTAGGATATTTTGGATTAAAAATTTACAACAAGGCAAAACCATCAAAAGCATAAATCCGGACTTTAAAAAATGAGCAGAAAAAAAGCGTTGATTATAACATACTACTGGCCTCCATCAGGAGGTTCAGGAGTTCAACGCTGGCTTAAGTTTGCTAAGTATATGAGAGAATTCGGCTGGGAGCCTGTTATATACACTCCTCTAAACCCTGAATTCCCCACAGAAGATACATCCTTACAAAAAGATATACCTGAAGATATCTTAGTAATAAAAACCCCTATCAGAGAACCTTATAAATTCTATAAATTTTTAAGCGGAAGAAAACCTTCAGAAAAAGTTCAAACAGGATTTCTGAATGAGTCTCAAAAAACAGGAATTTTTGAAAAAATTTCCAGATGGCTGAGAGGGAATTTGTTTATTCCTGATGCAAGAAAGATGTGGATAAAACCATCTGTTAGATTTCTTTCAAAATGGCTTAAAGAAAATCCTGTGGATATAATAATCTCAACAGGACCTCCTCATAGCCTGCATTTAATTGGATTGGATCTTAAGAAAAATTTGAATATAAAGTGGATTGCCGACTTTCGCGACCCATGG
>CAZRNU010000099.1:0-10908 GCA_964601515.1 uncultured Bacteroidales bacterium
TGTAAGATTTGTAAGATTTGTAAGATTTGTAAGATTTGTAAGATTTGTAAGATTTGTAAGATTTGTAAGATTTATAAGATTTGTAAGATTTATAAGATTTGTAAGATTTATAAAATTGATAAGGTGTATTTTATTATTTTTGCCCACATATTATAAAAACTTCAAACATGACCGATATAGCTAAATTACAGAATATAGCCACGCAAGTAAGACGTGATATTTTACGAATGATTCATGCAGTTCAATCCGGGCATCCGGGTGCGGCTCTTGGCTGTGCTGATTTTATCACGGCAATGTATTTCGATATTTTGAAACACAATCCTAAAAGCTTCAATATGGATGGAAATGGAGAAGATCTCTTCTTCCTGTCGAATGGACATTTATCTGCTGTATGGTACAGTGTTCTTGCAAGAAGCGGATATTTTCCGGTTAAAGAACTGGCAACATTCAGAAAAATAGATTCCAGATTACAAGGTCACCCTGCTACAGAAGAGGGGCTTGAGGGCATTAGAATAGCCAGTGGCTCACTTGGACAAGGATTAAGTGTTGCTTGCGGAGCTGCATTGACAAAAAAGCTAAATAAGGATAATAATTTAGTTTACTGCTTAATGGGAGATGGAGAAATTCAGGAAGGTCAGATTTGGGAAGCTGCAATGTTTGCAGCAGGAAGGAAAATTGATAACCTAATTGGAATTATCGATTATAACGGTCAACAAATTGACGGACCTGTTGACGAAGTGATGCCTTTATTAGACTTAAAAGCTAAATGGGAAGCTTTTGGCTGGACTGTTTTAGAAATGGATGGAAACAACATAAAAAGCATTTTGGAAACAATGCCAAAGGCTAAGGCGTTGTGTGGTAATAACAAACCTGTGGTAGTTCTTATGAAAACAGAAATGGGATTTGGAGTTGACTTTATGATGGGAACTCACAAATGGCACGGATCACCACCAAACGACGAACAGTTTGCAAAAGCTATGTCGAATTTCGAAGAAACCCTTGGCGACTATTAATTTTTCTAAGTAACCAGAATATTATTATATCGTATACGTTATTGATTAAACTATAATATCGGAAAATTGAGGAAAATTATATACAATTCTTTGTTTATTCTGTTGGTTTTTCTGGGAACTTTTACCCTTAACGGTCAAAAAGCTCAAGAACCTGAACAACAGCCTCCTCTTACAAGGATACTTTTTGTGTTCGACGCTTCTCAAAGTATGTTTGCCAGATGGCAGAGCGACATGAGAATAACGATTGCCAGAAATTTACTTTCCGAATTATTAGACAGTCTTGAAAATGTAAAAAATATTGAGTTAGCTTTAAGAGTTTACGGACATCAAAAAAAGTTTCCTCCTCAGGATTGCGATGATACAAGATTAGAAGTACCTTTTGCACCTAATAATGCTGCAAAAATCAGACACAGATTAAAAACAATTACACCAAGAGGAACTACACCTATAGCAATGTCGTTGGAGGCATCAAGGCATGATTTTCCGCCTTGTAAAGATTGTAGAAATATTATTGTGTTGATAACCGACGGTATTGAAGAATGCGGAGGCGATCCATGTGTTGTTTCAAGAGCATTGCAAAAAGATGGAATTGTCTTAAAGCCATTTGTAATAGGGATAGGACGAGATTTCAGGTCTGACTTTGATTGTGTTGGGCAATATTTTGATGCAACCAGCGAACATGAATTCAGAGAAAGTCTTAAAGTTGTAATTTCTCAGGCTCTCGATAATACTACAGGGCAGGTAAATTTACTGGATATTAACCGTAAACCAACCGAAACAAATGTGCCAATTACATTATACGACAATTTTAGCGGGAAAATATTAAAAAATGTTGTTCATACTTTAAATGTGAGAGGAAATCCTGACACATTATATTATTTCGACCCACTTGTAACTTACGATATGGTAGTACACACTATTCCACCCGTGAAGGTTGAGAAAATAAAAATTACACCCGGTAAACACAACATTATTGCTGCGGATGTTCCCCAAGGCAGCCTAAGTTTATCTGTTGGTGGCCGAACCCCCATGAATTATTCCGTAATTGTTCGTCAGGCCGGCAAAATGGAAACTCTTACAATTCAGAAGTTTAACGAAACAGTTAAATATCTAATTGGAAACTATGATATTGAAATACTTTCAATGCCAAGGATTATTGTCAAAAATGTTGAAATCAAGCAAAGTCATAATACAAAAGTAGAAATACCCGGACCCGGCATAGCTGTTATTAGGCTCCCTTCTCCCGGATTCGGGAAGTTGTTTGAAGAAAAAGGCAATGAATTAATTGAAGTTTACAATCTTAGAGATGGTGTATTAAATGAAACTTTATATCTGCAACCCGGCAGATACAGAGTAGTATTTAGATCCAGGGCATCTACCAGCACCGTTTTTTCTTTAGAAAGAAGCTTTTCAATTGATTCAGGAAGTACAACAACTGTAACTTTCAATTAAGAGCTTTTTAAATCCAATCCTATTAGAGTCATATCATCTATTTGGTTCTCGTCTAACTTGTGATTAATCCAAATTTGCTCAAAATATTCTTTTTGCTCCGACATTGTCATGCTTTGTGTTTTCTCGAGCATCTGCTCAAAATTGCTTCTGCCAATTTTTTTTCCTGCAGGCGACATCTGATCCAGATATCCATCAGTTACAAACCAAATCTTAGTGTTGTCTTCTATTCTTAATTCAGTATTTGAAAATAAAGACCTTTGTTTTCTTTGCGTCCCTCCTATTGAACCTTTATCACAATCAATTTTTTCAAAATTATTATTTCGAAAAACATATAACGGAATTGAAGCACCCGCGTAGGTAAACTTCCTAATTTTATTGTCAACATAAATAATTGCTATGTCCATCCCGTCGTGATTGTGATAATTGTCTTCATTTTGTTTCAACGACATAACAATTTCATTATGAATATTATATAAAGCATCAGCAGGACTTGAACATTTTTCTTCAACTATTACTTTTTTCAAAATACCATTTGTTATCATAGTCATTAAAGCTCCGGCCACACCATGCCCTGTGCAATCTGCAACAGCAAAAACATCAATATCTCCAACTTTATTATACCAATAGTAATCTCCTGAAACTATCTCGCAGGGTTTATAAAGGATAAAATAATCATTGCAGAATGACTTGAGCTCGTAATCGTAAGGCAAAATTGTTTTTTGAATTGTTTGAGCATAATTAATACTATCAACAATCTTTTTATTAGATTGCTTCAACTCCATATTTACATTTTCTAAAATATAATTTTGCTTTTCAATTTCATTCCTTTGAGCCAGAATTTCAGTCTGGCTCATATTTAATTCCTCATTTTTTTCAAGAATTTCAAGCTTTTGTTCATTAAGCAATTTGACATGTTTTTGTTTAGTTTTATAACCTCTGAATATCAGATAAACAATTAAGGCTAAAACCAGCACGGAAATAATCAGGGTATTTCTAATTCTAATTTGTTTCTCCATTAATTGACGCTGCTTCATCTCCTTCTCTTCCAGAATAAGTCTTTGCAGTTGCTGTTCTTTTTCAAACCTTGCCTCAAGTTCTAAAGATGTAATAAGCTTAATTGTTGAAGTTGTATTATAGCTTTCCTTTATATCGTTATACAACAATAAAGCATCATAAGCAGCTTTATACATTCCAAGTTTTTTATATACCGGAAATAAAAACTTAGCAGAAGATTCAATTTCATAGGTTATTCCTATTTCCTTTGCAATTTTAAGGCTTTCTTCATATAATGATCGTGCTTTTTGCAAATCACCAATAAACTCGTAATAATTTCCAATTGCCATTAAAGAATTCTTGATTCCTTGAATTTCATCAATTTCTTTTCTAATATTCAAAGATTTTTCAAGATAGAAAATAGCTGAATCGGGTATTTGCATTTCAAGAAATGTAATACCAATATTGTTGTAAACTCTGCTAAGTTCAGATTTATTATCAACTGAATTATTGTTTAATTGTAATAGCACCGCCATTTTGTAATACTCTAATGCTTTATCGAATACATCTTCTTGTTTATAAATACCGGCAATATTATTATAAACTCCTGCAATTCCAATCGAATCATTAATTGCAGAATAAATTTCTAATACTTCATTATAAATTTCAAGAGATTTCTCTTGTAACCCCTGATAATTATACAATACCGCAATATTATTTATGGCTCTGGCTTTTCCTTTGTGGTTGTTGTCTTTATCAAACAAATCTCTCGACTTAATAAACAATTCAAGAGCAGCAGTATAATCAACAATGAAAAACTTAAGCAATCCAAATAATCTATATGCTTCAGCTTCTCCGGTTAAATAATGATGTTCAACAGACTTGCTGTGTGCTTCGATTAAAATGGTTTCAGCTTCAATAATATTCTGGCTGCTAATTCTTCTTGCTACATTAAGCAAACTATCTATATAATTAATATGAGGATTATTATCGGCACTAAGCAATAGCGAGTAAAAGGAGAGAAATATAACTGCAATAAACCTTTTCATCCGTAAATAATTTGTTTTTAACTTGTCGCATGTAACTCGCATAATGATTTTCATCCCTGTTTGTGCTTAATGAATCATGCTCGTTTCATAGTTTTTTTCAATAAACATCCTTAATCTTAATTTGTTTTAATACCGAAAAAATATAAACTAATGGAGCAAACCTTCTTACAATGATTATTATTAAAACGAACCAAAAATAGTTCGTAAAACTAAAATATTTTGTTTCACAAACAATGAGTGTTTAACTGAATTTTCTTAGTTTTGCCGCTTTAAAATTATAATATGCAATTCATAAGCACTGTTAATTCCAAAAAGTATTATTTCAAGCATTGGACAAGAAAAAGCTATTCCGTTTTTAATAGTCTGAACAAAACCATTCACATTGGGGTGCTTTTATTCACTGTTTCAATATTATGTCAGCCACTAATAGCTCAGGATAGTATTCAGAACAAAGAAACAGCAGACGAAATAAAAGAAGAGGAATTAGACGAAGTTGTAATTAGTGCATCAAAAGCACCGGTATTACAATCTGAACTTATGAGAGTTGTTCAGGTTATTACCCGCAAAGATATTGAGCACTCCCCAGCTCAGAACATTTCCGATATACTTGAATTTGCCAGAGGACTGGATGTTAGAAGCAGAGGAGGCTTTGGAGTACAATCAGACATAAGCATTAGAGGAGGCACATTCGATCAAACTTTAATCCTTTTAAATGGGATAAATATAACAGATCCACAAACCGGACATCATAGTCTGAACTTACCAATAGACATACAAAGCATAGAAAGAATCGAGATTTTGCAAGGCTCAGGAGCAAGAGTATTTGGCCCGAATGCATTTAACGGAGCAATTAACATAATCACAATTACACCTCAAGATGCATTTATAAATGCAGATTTAACGGGAGGTGAATATGGCTATTTTTCGGCATCATTATCCAATGGATTCAACATTGGTTCTACTTCACATTATTTATCTGTTTCAGGAAAAGCATCAGATGGATTTACTGATAATACGGATTTCAAAAACAACAATGTTTTTTACAGAACTCTAATTCCATTAACAAAAAGTAGTTTTGACTTACAAACCGGCTACAACAATAAGGCTTTCGGTGCAAATTCATTTTATTCACCCAGATTTCCAAATCAGTTTGAAGAGACCAAAACAATTTTTTCATCATTAAGCTGGATTTCGCCATTAAGTATAAACCTAAAACCTGTAATATATTTCAGAAGACATATAGATAGGTTTGAATTATTTCGTAACAACGCCCCAAGCTGGTATAACAACCATAATCATCACTTAAGCACAGTATATGGAGCTGCATTAACATACATGCACACCGGCAATTTCGGCATAACAACCTTAGGAATCGACTATCGTTTTGAAGACATATATTCTAATGTTTTGGGATTTGAAACAGATAATCCGAAACAAGTAAGGGGTTATGACTTATTTTATACAAAATATTACAGCAGACAGGGTTTAAGTTTTATGGCCGAGCAGAATTTGTATCTTGGCAATTTCTCCCTTTCAGGAGGATTACTAACCTATTATAACAGCGGTTTAAATAAAATAAGCTTTTTCCCTGGAATAGATTTGGGATATAAGATTAATGAAAAACAAAGAATGTTTGGATCAATTTCCCGAACTTTAAGATTACCAACATTTACAGACATGTTTTACACAGGCCCGACAAATACAAGCAATCCAAACCTTGAGCCTGAAGAAGCAATATCCCTGGAAGCAGGAATCAACAACAAATTCAATTACTTTAACATTGAAATCAGCGGATTTAAGAGATGGGGAAAAAATATGATCGACTGGGTAATGTACGAAGGTGATGAAAAATGGCAAAGTATGAATCATACAAAAATTGATATCTCGGGTTTTGAATTATTTATAAATAAGCCAATACAAATAGTTGCAAATAATCAACCCGGAAATATTAGCTTGTCGTATGCTTTTGTTTATGCCGACAAAGCCAATAGCGAGATGATATCGAATTACGTTTTGGATTATATGAAACACAAGCTTGACATTGCCTTAACGATTCCGGTATTATCTAAAGGTGGTATAAGTTTTAATATCAGCAGACAACACAGAGCAGGATCATATATGCTTTATGAAAATGGAGTAAGTACAAGTATTGTTTCTTTTGAACCTTTTTGGTTATCAGATATAAAAGCTTTTTACTCATTAAAACAATTTAAAGTTTATACAGAAGTTTCAAATATTTTTAATGTTGAAGTAATTGATATTGCTAATGTTCCGCAACCGGGAAGATGGTTAAAAATTGGAATTTCTTATTCCCACAAATCTCAATAAAATAATATCTAAATCAGTAAAACACTGATTATTTTACCTTTTCAAAAATATACTTTTGTCGCTGTCATTTGACTATTAAGCCAATAATTGTTATTGATAGTCATATTCAAGGGAAACCATTTTTTTCAAACTCAAAAACATCACAATTATGAAAGTAAAAGGCACTGCAGTAAAGACTATTCCGGATTATATAAAAGCACATCACGGAAGTAAATACAGTGAATGGTTGAATAAACTTCCTGAAAAATCTAAGGACTTGTTCTGGAAAGGCGTAAGTGTTGCAGAATGGTATCCTGTTGAAGACGCAATCATTATTCCAACAAAATTAATGTCTGAAGTTTGCTTTAGTCACCCTACCAAAGGAGCATTTGAATGCGGAAGATACAGTGCTGAAATTGCCCTGAAAGGAGTTTACAAACTATATGTTAAAATGGCTTCTCCTGGACATATAATTGACCGTGCAGGAAGAGTTATGCAAACATATTACGACCCATCGGAATTAAAAGTAATTAGTCGCGGTAAAAACCATGTAACATTACATCTGCTGAAATTCCCTATACCAAATGATGTTGTTGACCAAAGGCTTGTGGGTTGGATGGAAAAGGCATTAGAACTATCAGGTTGTAAGGACATTAAAATAAACATCCCAAAATCATTGGTTAGAGGGCATAATTATACAGAATTTGCAATTACATGGAGTTAGGCATTATTAAAGTCTAACTCCAATAACTAAAACATCATCAAGCTGTTCTTGGTTGCCTTTCCATTTCTCAAAAGCGTCATTTAATGCAATTCCTTGTTCTTTTAGGGGAAGGTTAGACGTTGATATTATAAGATTGCGGAAGTTTTGCAACATAAACTTATTCCCATTTTCACCACCAAACTGATCGGCAAAGCCGTCGGAAAACATGTAAAATCTATCGCCTTTTTCTATTTTACAAGTATTTTGCGAGAATAAATTACTGCGTTTTATATGTAATCCAATATGTGCTTTGTCTCCTTTTATTATTTCAATATCACCATTTCTTAGAATATAAACAGGGTTGTTTGCTCCCGCAATTTCAACAGTATTATCTTCAACATTAAAAATGCAGATTGCTATATCCATACCATCGTGTCGGGGACTGCCATTATCGCTTCTCACAAGAGCTTCTACCATTTTATGCTTCAACAAATCTAGAAACTCATTTGCTTTTATCTCGGGATGCTGATTAGCAATTTCATTGAGAAGAGTTGTTCCCAACATACTCAGAATGGCTCCCGGAACTCCATGTCCGGTGCAATCAGCTACAGCAAGCATTACTTTGTTATTACTTTTATAATACCACCAAAGGTCGCCGCTAACAATATCGCGGGGAAGATTAAGCAAGAAATATTCTGCAAATGATTCTGAAAGCACACTTGGAGAAGGTAATACTGCATTCTGTATCAAACTGGCATACTGAATACTGTCGGTTATCTTTTTATTTTTTTCTTCAATCAGGTCTTTTTGAATTGTAATCCTATCGTTTTGAGCTCTAATCTCTTCCGCCTGCTCGCTAAGTCGAGCGTTTTTATCAAGTATGTCGATATTTGCCTGTTCAAGATTTTTATTTTTTTCTTCAATCAAGGTTTTTTGTTCAGCCAACAGTTTGTTCTTTTTTCTTGTAATTATAAGTCCAACAACCACAGCAACCAGAGTGAGAAAACTTAAAACCATCATCCATATTGCTCTTTTGCGGGTTTCTGTCTCTTTTTCGATTTGCAGTTGCTGTTTTTCTGATTCTATTTGCAGAAGTGCTATTTCTTTTTCACGCTGTCGTTCTTCAGCTTCTTTTTGTCTGATTTGAAATTCTTTAATTTCGTTTTCCTGCTCCAGATTTCTGATTGTAGATTGCTGCAAAGCTGCCTCATGTTCACGCTTAATTAGCTGCAGTGCCTGATATGCTCTGTCTTTTTCCAATTGCTCTAGTTCGCGCTCTTTCCTGAGTAAATCAATTTCCTGACGACGTTTTTCTGATTCCAGCCTAAGTTGTTTTAAAATAAGAGATTGCATTTCTCTGTCGGCTATGTATAATTGCTGCTCTTTCTCAGTTCGTTCAAGTCTCGACAACAGCTCTTCATTTTTCTGTTCAACAACCCTTTTTTCTAGTCCCAAAGAATCTCGTATTATAGAATACTTCTGAAAATATTCATAAGCAGCAATATGGTCGTTGCCTTCTCTCAAAAGCATACTGTATGTTCTATAACAATCAGCCAGTAATACAGGGTCGTTTGCCTTTTTTGCCCAATCAATAGATGAAATGCTATGTTGAGAAGCATTATAAAGGTCTCCCCTACGATAATAAACCCATGCCAAAATATTGTCAATATTGGCAATTTCCCTCGGATACAGACTACTGTCTAGAATGCTTTTGGCATTGTTAAGGCTTCTGATTGCTCTGGAATAATTTGCCCTGTGCTGGTAACAAATCCCAAGATTAGTGTGTAATCCTGACTCTAAAGCCGGTGGAATTCTGTGCGATTTTGCGAGGTTCAGTGCTCTGTTTATATTAATTTCAGCAAATGAATAATCCTGAAACGATATTTGATTATATGATAAGTTGTTTAGTGCAATTATAATTCCCAATGTATCATTAACACTTTCCATAAATCTAAGCAAATCAGTGCCATATCTTATTGCATTTCCCCAGTCGCCCTTCTTTCTATAAATTTCTGAAAGCTGATAATTTGCCCTTGATCTTATTGAGGCATCATTTCCGGGGTCTGATATCGAAATAATGTTTCTGAAATTTGTAATTGCTTCATCATTGTTGTTATATCCAAGATTTGATAAACCAATATTTTCAAGGTAGAATAATCTTTCGCCTATGTTTCTTTCTTCAATAAGGTTTAATGCTTTTGAATAATACTCGGCTGCTTTGGGAAATACTTTTGTTTGGAAAAAAATATCTCCTGTTGTTTTATAAAGTATAACAGAAACAGAGTCTGCGCCTATCTTTTCCGAAATCGCAATTGCATTAAGATAATTAATAAGACCATTCTCTATTTCACCCTGAATTATATAGACTTGCGCCTGAGTTGAATATGAATTAATTACAACAACAGGGCAACTATCCTGAACACCCAAATTTATAACTTCCAGCAATTCCAAAATACTTTGCTCATATTGTTCTGACTCCAACAATTGCTTCCCCTTCTGCAGATGCTTTTCAGCCTGAACACAAATACTCTCTTTGTAGCTGATAGACTGAGAAAATACTTTTGCGGATGAACAAAAAACCGTAATTATTAAAAACAAAGTTTTTAATAACAACAATAATTTTCTATATATCTCAGCACCTATCATTAATACCTTTATACATTCTAATTAAGCATATACGACAACCCGACAGAAAAATACCTGCCAAGTTGCGGATTGTATGGTGTTCCGTAATCCAAACCCGGAGTAACAAATCCACCATATTTTTCATCCAACAAATTAATTCCCTTTACTGTTATCATCAAATTATGGTCGAGATAATAAGCAGCAGAAAAATCAAGAGTGAAGAAACCGTCAACTCCCGAAAAAAGCCTTGAGTAAATGTCTTCAAAAGGAATTAACACTCTGAGCCATTTAGACATCCAAACCATATCTACCCGAAAATGCAGATTTTTATGCGGTTGGGAAGATAATCGTAACTGCCCGATATGACTAGGCATAAGCTGAAGGTTAGATTCTATAAACTCAACTATTTCAGGTTTATCTTTTGTTTGTCGCGCCAATGATAAATTCAGCTCTGCATTTACCTTGTATCTTTTTATGATGTCGGTTACAGTAATATTCAATTGAACTCCATAAAGTCTGGAAATAAGGTCTTCAGAATTGACGTATGTTGATGCCCAAAGACTATCACCTGCGGCTGTTGCCAAAGGATATTTTTGCAAATCTATTGGAACAAGAGTGTTGATAATAGGGTTTGTTATAACATTATAAAAACCAATAATTTGAGTATTAATTCTTCTCCTCAGTCTTGTAATTAATCCAAGCTCAAGTGATTTATATCTTTCAGGTTCCAGCGATGGACTAGGTATTGAAATATATTTTATACTGT
>CAZRNU010000100.1:0-3424 GCA_964601515.1 uncultured Bacteroidales bacterium
TACTCTCTGAATTTTACTCTTTTCAATCACATTATGTGTATGCTGCTAATAATCCCCTGCAATTTCCACCCCAAAATCACAATTTTCATTCCCAATATTGGGGGGAAAGGAGAAAGTAGCTAAAGAGCTGCTACATTTTTCTGAAAAAATTCTTTGAATTTTCTTTTGGCTTATGAGACGTGCCTAGTAGAGACGTGCCTAACAGGCACGTCTCTACAATAACAAACTGCTCTATACGTTGCGCTGACAATAAACATTTTTACAATTAACAACCGGCATAGCGCAGCGCCTGAATTCATGCTGCAATTGTTTCTATAGACATTTCGCTCCTCTGGAGCTGGTGGATTGAAAGGATTGAAAGGATTGAAGATTTGTAAGATTTGTAAGATTGAAGATTTTTCGTTATTGCACTTCCCTCCATCGGTAACGAGCATTAGTGAAACGAGACTGCTTGAAAAATACGAGACTTGCTAGCTCATTAGTTTTTGAAATGAAATTCAATATATTACTATTTTTGCATTATGAATCAGGACCTTAAAAATGCGCTATCTGAGTTTAGCAAAGAAAATATGATTTCATTTATGAAATCAAACCCTGATATATTTGAAGAGGCTATTGAGCTGGCAATGGCAGATATTTATCCGTTTTCATGGCGATGTGCATGGTTGCTAAATAATATTATGAGCGAAAACGATAAGCGTTTTAAACCCTACATAAAAAGAATCATCAAGATAATTCCGGATAAATCAGACGGTCATCAACGTGAGTTACTCAAGATTCTCCAAAAACTAAAAATTGAGGAAAAATTTGAAGGCGAACTGTTTGACATCTGTATCAACATTTGGGAGAAAATTCACAAACAGCCATCAATAAGAATTACGGCTTTTAGAATGATATTAAACATTGCAGACAATCATCCTGAGTTGTTTAATGAAATAAGCTACATTGCCCAACCTCATTATTTAGTAACACTGTCGCCGGGAATAAAAAATTCAATTCATAAAATGATAGAAGAAAAAAAGCTTAACGCAAAAAAAATGAATTATTAAAAAATCGATGCCATTATTCCCCTTTTATGCCTTCGTATAGCTTATTGATTTTAGGTTGAAGTATCCACACTCCTACCATAGAAAAATATAATAGAAAGAAAATTCCAATACACTCTTTAAATTTTACTTCTTTCTGCAACAGTGCGGTTTTATAACTTCTTGCAGCACAAAGCGATATATATACTTGGCAAAACGACATATATATGGCGATTGGCAGTATAATCAGAAACATTAATATCATTACCACAATAGCTGAAACCGGGCTATGCTCAATAAAATCTCCGGCAAGCACCATAACAAAAACAAATACAATCATTAGAACCATTGATACAAAAAGAGAGATTAGAAAAAACTTGAATCGGTTGAAATTATATTCAACATTCTCAGGAAATAGCTTTTTCAGACCCAATGAAATCGAAATAATCCATCCATACATTGCAATTGTTGAAAGTAATGCCAAAGCAATGAAGATAAAAGCGAACTGCATCATAGTTTGCGGCTCAGGAGCATATTTATTTACAATAACATTATAAATGAAAACAGGATAGACTATTTGCATGAATAAAAGGAATCCATAAAAAGCGGCAAATAACTGCCAGTGCTTTGCTTTTAAAAAAATGTTCATAATAATATCTTTAGGGTTAAAACTTTATTTACTTAACTTCAATTTCACAACTTTAAATATTTCCATAATGATTAAAAGTGGTATTGCTAAAACAAACACTTCAAACCATTCAAACATAGAAATAGGCTCTACTCTCAACACACTTTGCATAAAAGGAATATGCATTGACAAAATATGAATACCTTGTGCAAGCAATACTCCAAATAAAAGAACTATATTTCTTTTTAAAGGTACTTTAAAAGCAGAAGTAATTTCAGAGCGGCAGCTAAACACATGTAAATTTTGCATTATAACCATAAGTAAGAGAATAATATTTCTTGCATGGGTTTCATCCATATCAAGATAGTTTTTCAGATAAAACCAGAAACCAAATGCAATTAATCCCATAGTTAAACCCGAAGTTACAGTTTGCTGTATCATTTGTCCATTAAAGATTTTTTCATTGGGTTTTCTTGGCTTCCTTTTCATTGCTCCCGGCTCACCTCCTTCAAATGCCAATGCCACATCCTGAATACCATTTGTTACTAAATTAAGCCAAAGCAATTGTACAGCCAAAAGAGGTAATGGCAATCCGGCTAAAATTGACGCAATAAACAGCACTACTTCTGCTGCTCCTGTTGAAATTAGCAAATAAATAACCTTTCTAACATTATCATAAGCAAAACGCCCCTCTTCAACACCTGAAACAATTGAAGAAAAATTATCATCAACAACTATCATACTGCTGATTTCCTTTGCCACGTCTGTTCCACTTCCCATTGCTACACCAATATTTGCTCTTTTTAGTGCAGGTGCATCATTAACACCATCGCCAGTAACTGCAACAAATTCTCCACTTCGATTGAGAACATCTACAATTTCATACTTCTGCGCAGGACTAACCCTTGCAAAAACTGAAGCAGACATTACAAGCTTCTCGAATTCAGGAGTTTCAAAAGACCCGGCTTCAGCCAACTGTAAACCTGAAACAACATTTGATTTATCATCAGTAATTCCCAAATCGTATGATATTGCAGCAGCAGTAGCCGGATGATCGCCTGTTATCATAATTACTTTTATTCCTGCTTCTTTACACTTTTCTACAGCAGCTTTAGCCTCAGGGCGCAAAGGATCAATAAAGCCAACAAGTCCATACATAACCAAAGGAGGAACATCATTTTCATCATAAACTTCCTTATTCTCAAAGCTTTTAACTTCAGTTCCTGCTACTGCTAAAACTCTATAACCATCTTCTGCCATTACAAGAGCTTCCTGTTCAATCTGCTCTCTATTTAATGCTATAATCTCCCCTTTTACAAACATAGAATCACACAAATCAAGAACTTTTTCCACTGCTCCTTTAACTGCAATTTGTACTTTTTTATCTTTATCATAGAACGCAGCAGAAAATTTCTTTTCAGATTCGTAGGGTATATTGCCCAATACTTTGAAATCATATTTTACAATTCTCGAATCATATCCCATTTTATAACCAAGAGCGAGGAAAGCGATATCAACTGCATCACCATGATAATCCCAACTATCTTCATCAATCTTTTGCAATTTTGCTTCATTGGCCAACATTCCAAGTTTAGCGAGTTTTTTAATTTGAGCAAACTCCAATTCAGGGATTTTACTTTCATCCATATTGCTCACCTTTCCTAGTCCGTTATATCCCTCACCTGAAACTGCAAACTGCTGTCCATCAGGGAGTTTAATAAGCTTTGCCGTTTGTTGATTTACAGTCAGTGTTCCTGTTTTATCGCTGGCT
>CAZRNU010000100.1:3434-10903 GCA_964601515.1 uncultured Bacteroidales bacterium
GTTTTTAAATGTCGTGAAAGCAATTTGCTGAGAGGATGGGATGACTGTCTTGTGAGCGAATAGATAAGTTGTCTGTCATCATCAGTCAGTGGGTCACCTTCGTATTCAATTTGTGAAGCATTATTTTTAGTCAGTGTTCCTGTTTTATCGCTGGCTATAATGGTGCAACTGCCAAGACTTTCAACAGCTGTAAGCTTTCTAACAATTACATTTCTTTTAGACATTCTTGATGTTGCTATTGATAATGCAACAGTAAGTGCTACAGGCAAGCCTTCAGGAATAGCTGATACTGCAAGTGCAACCACGAAAAAGAACACTGCACTAATTTCTTCTCCCCTCAACCAAAGTATTGAAGCCAGAATAAAACTTGCAAACAGAACTGCGTAGCTAATCTGCTTTGTAAAACTTTCCATGCGGATAACAAGCGGAGGTTTGGCAGCATCAGATTCAGTAACATTTTCTGCAATTTTACCAACTTCTGTTTGCAATCCGGTACCAACAACAACTCCTACTCCCCTTCCTGATATAACAGTTGCTCCGGCAAAAGCCATATTTGCTCTATCGCCGACTGCAGTATCAGACGCAAATAATGAAGATGTTTTTTCAGAGGCAACAGACTCACCTGTAAGGAAACTTTCATCTATGTTAAGGTTAGCTACAGATATTAATCTAATATCGGCAGGAACTTTACTTCCCGATTCCAACAGTACTATATCTCCGGGAACAATTTCCTCAGCAAGAATTTCTTTTTCCGTATTATCTCTTCTAACCCTTGTTTTTATTTTCAGCATATTCTGCAAACTTGCAGCGCTTCTTTCCGCTTTAAATTCCTGATAACCACCTAATGCAGAATTTAGAACAATTACAATCAAAATAAATATTGCATCTGTAACCTCTCCAATAAAAACAGAAGCTAGTGCTGCAATTAACAAAATAAATATCAGAGGGTTAAGAATCTGATGAATCAATATTTTAAATAAAGTTGGAGGTTCCTTTGTAGGTAGAGTGTTTTCACCATATTTTTCCAACCTTCTCTTTGCCTCATCATCGCTGAGACCGGCTTCTGAAGTAACAAACTTTCTATAAATATCGTCACCGGCAACAGAGTGCCATGGATGATCCAGCAAATGTTCGTGTTCTTTAATTACAGTCATATCCTTATTATTTTTTTATAAACTCCAATTCAAATGCATATGCAGAATTAGGTTCAATAATTAGTACAATTCCATTATTTAATAATTCGTGTTTATCGCAGGTAAACATTTTTCCTGATTCAAAAATATCCTTTCCAAACAAGTCAAAATAACCATCCTCCCCTATAATGTCGAAAAAGTCGGGTGGGATTTTTATCCTTATCCTTATAGAGCTATCCTTGCTAAAATTAAGCACAAACAGAGTGACATTACTGTTCAAATGCCTCAAAAATGAATAAACACTGTTGCTATTATATTCCTGATTATCATAATTAAACCACATAAGATCATAGAAATGTCCGGAATTAACTTCAGGTCTTACAGCCAACTTTAGAATTTCGGAATACTTATTTCTTAAACCTTTTATTTCATCAATTAATCCACCTCCATCAAACAAACCATTATTAATCCATTTTTGGACAGATGGAACAGCATAATAATCAAAAATTGTTGTTCTTCCATCGTCTCCACTAAATCCGGCTGCACCATCAGCATCCTCTCCAAGCTCTTGTCCAAAATAAATCATTACAGGCCCTTTATTAAAAGCAGTGCAAAGCGTCATTGCCGGAATCCCGGATTGAAAGTTTCCCGCAAAATATTTTGAAGCTAATCTTTGCTCATCATGGTTTTCAATAAACCTTAGCATTTTATCATCGAGTCCGTTGAGACTTTGCCAGCACTGAGTAATCGTACTCGCCGGTGCTTTTCCTTCAATAACATTCCTTAAAGTATTATACAGCCCCTCTTTATCATACAGATAATCAAATTTGCCAAATTCGACATACCTATTATATGCTGCGGGATTGTATATTTCAGCAATAAAAATTGTATCAGAATAATTTGCTTTAACTTTAGAAATTGCATAATTCCAAAATTCTGCAGGGACCATTTCAGCCATATCACATCTAAATCCATCCACACCTATTCCCTTCCAAAACATAAGAATATCAGTCATTTTGCTCCAGGTGTCAGGAATCGGATCGAAAAAGCACTGATTGTGATTCTGATAATCAACGCCATAGTTCAACTTTACAGTTTCATACCAATCATTAAAAGAAGGAAATGCCGAAAAACAATCATTACCGGTAACTTTTGTCGGAAATTCAGAAAAAGATTCAAAATCATTTTCGTCAACATACGGCAAATTTTTAATCTGAACAGGCAGGTGCAATTTCTCACCCGGGATGTAATAGAAATTATTTTGCGGACAAAATGATTTTGCAGTGTTATCATTTTTACCAAGAGGCTCAACCCCCAAGGGAGCATTTTCAGAATAAACCCTTGCAACGTGATTAGGAACAAAGTCTATAATTACCTTTATTCCGTTTGAGTGACATCTGTATATAAGCTCTTCAAACTCTTTCAGTCTATTTTCAACATTTTCTGCAAGATCGGGATTAACATTGTAATAGTTTTTTATTGCATATGGCGAACCTGCTCTGCCTTTGATTGCAGATGGATTATCTTTATTTATGCCATAATTTGAATAATCATTACAAACAGCATGCTCAATAACGCCAGTAAACCAAATGTGAGTTACGCCAAGTTCTTTAATACTAAGAATAGCCTGATTTGATATATCATTAAATTTACCACAGCCATTTTCATCAATCTTTCCATAAAAAACATTGCTAGCGTTTTTATTTCCAAACAATCTAACAAGAAGTTGATAGATAACAGGCTTTTTAGGGGATGTTGAGTTTTCCATAATTTGTGAATAGAATATCAAATATATGAAAAAAACAGTTTTTAATCAATTAAAGAGACACAATAACCATAGTTTCCTTTGACAGGCTTAAAGAACAATGATTTTATGGACATCTTTAAATGATTCATTTTCAATAGACAAAAAATACAATCCGCCTTTTAACCAAGACACATCAATAATATTATTGCCGGCAACAAGAGAATTGTACACTACCCTTCCCGACAAATCAGAAATTTGGATCTTAGTACTTTTGTTATCAGAAAGAATAACATTTAAAATGCCATTAGATGGATTAGGAAAAACCTGAGAAAGATAGGCCGGCTCTGCAATCCCTATCGCTTCCTGCCCCATAATTGCCATAGTAACAACAGAAGCTAGCACAGCCTGAGTGAAAACTACTGCCTGATTTTTATTATTGAAGCTCAGGCCAACAATATCGTTTGACGTATGAATATACGGACTATAATTATTTATGTCTTCAAATGGGAATATACCCATATATCCATTAATATTAAATGCAGTATGGTCGCTGTCGCCACCTGAGAATGTTGCCGGAGTAACTACAAAATCAGGCAAATAAACCGAGGTTATATTCATATAATAATAAGCCAAATCTATTGCCGAATTAGGATATATCAATGACGATTTAATTGTTGTATTTCCCGGCTTAAGATATCCAATCATGTCTAAATTAAAGTAGCCAAGGATATTCATCCCTTGCTGGGAACAACGACTTGCATATGCTTTACTTCCATATAGGCCATATTCTTCGCCTGAAAATGTGCAAAAAATTATTGAACGTTCAAATTCATACTGGCTAAGTATTCTTGCAATTTCTAAGACAGCAGCGGTACCGGATGCATTATCATCGGCTCCGGGCGCAGAGGAATCTCTTGAAAAAGAGTCGTAATGCGCACCTAAAACAACATACTCCTCAGGATGAGTTGTGCCATAAAGTATTGCAATTACATTATCACTTGCCGGTCCGTTTGGCATAGAAAAATCCATTACTTCAACCTCTAGTCCCAGAAATTCCAACTCCTGCTGAAGCCATATTTGAGCCTCAACACTTTGAGATGAATAGGCATTTCTTGTTCCGTAATACTGCATATGCTGAACATTTGCTTCGATAAGGGTTCCATCAACTTCATTCATTAATTCAACAATTCTGGAATCAGGCTCTGTTACATTTACAGATTTAAAAAAAGAGTGAACTTCCGGCAATTTGGCTTCAAAATCAAATATCCTAACCATTCCGTCATTTTTTGAAGGAGGCAATTGACCAAATTTGATTTCATCCGTTTTTACTACTAAGAAATAATCTCCATCATACAAAACATCTGCTCTATCAATAATATAATCAATATATGCAGCTTTATGCTCTTTATTATTAACGTAAGCGATATAATAGCTTGGGCTGTTAGTCCAGGCATTTTTATCAAGAATTATATAATCGGTTTGTGAATTATCTGATATTGTTGCTATCATAAAATCATCCCTGAAAAAATGAATTTTCAAACTTGAATCATCAAACAGAGTTTTCTGATCTTTAAAGTTTTCAGTTTTTATTATTACCAAGTCTGATGCAAATAAATTTAATGTGATAAATGCAAATAATATCGTTACTAAGCTTTTCATCTGTATAAATTTGTTTTTAATTTAGATGTGCTGAGCTAGATTTTCAAGCTCGAGAATTGATTTCGTATAATATATTTTTTAAATCATCAAAAATGTAAAATAATCATCAAAGTTAAGCGTAAAATCATTCGATTAAAAAGATTAACTTTTCTTTAAATTTGAGGTTAAAATGCCAATAATTCAAAAAATTCTCATCAATTTTCTTACTTTATAGTACGTCAAAAAAAACCTACATTTGCACAAACATTATATATTTATGCGATTTCCTGCAAGAGAAGTAAAAATAGGCAACATTGGTTTGGGGGGAAATAATCCTATCAGACTACAGTCTATGACCAATACAGACACTGCAAATGTAAAAGCAACAATAGAGCAATGCCAAAGGATTTTCGATGCAGGGGCTGATTATGTAAGAATAAGTATTCCTTCAATTAAAAATGTTCAGCATTTAAAAGAAATAAAGCATGGCTTATATAATAGCGGATATGATAAACCGCTAATTGCAGACATTCACTTTAATCCAGATATTGCACTAGAAGCCGCAAGAATTGTAGAAAAAGTCAGAATAAATCCCGGCAATTACATAGACAAGGTTCAAAAAGGGAATGACATCCTTTCAAATATTGAATATTCGCTCGAGCTTGAAAAAATGGAGCAAAAGCTATATCCATTGATCAAAGTTTGTAAGGAATATGGGACTGCGATTAGAGTGGGCACCAACTTTGGATCATTGTCAGGCAGGATAATTTCAAAATACGGAAATACTCCATTAGCCATGGCGGAAGCTACAATGGAGTTTTTGAGAATATTTGAAAAGCATAATTTTAAAAATACGATAATATCTTTAAAGGCAAGTAGCCCTATAATAATGGTTCAATCATACAGCATGATTATAAAAATGCTGATTGAAGAAAATCTTTACTGCCCAATACATTTAGGGGTTACAGAAGCAGGAGATGGCGAAAATGGAAGAATTAAATCTGCTTTGGGCATAGGTGCATTATTGAAAGAAGGCATAGGAGATACTATCAGAGTAAGTTTAAGCGAACCCCCGGAAATGGAAATTCCGGTTGCCAAATTAATTGCAGAGCCTTTTCAAAAAGACTATCTGGAAACTAATCTTAAGGATAACTACATAGCACCTGAATTTAACACACAGCCTGCAAAATTTAAAATGCCAATGCAACAGAAAGCAATTGTTATTTCAAGTTTAAACGATAATAACGAGATTAATAATGAGGAAAAAATCAAACCTGATTTTGTTTCTATTGAAAAATTCTGTTCATCCAATATTGACAAGTACAAGCATGTGAAATTTCTTATTAATTCGGACAACATCAACCAATTAAACTATCCTAATGTTTATCCGATTTATAATCTTAATAATTTCGATATTCCAACCTTTCATAGAGAAATAAATTTTCTAAATGTTGAAGGAGAAAGGCTAAATGATATTTCCATAAAAGATGATAACAAAACAGTTTTAGTAATAGCCGACTTCTCGAAGGCAGAAAACTATTCCGACCTTTATAAACATTTTACTAAAGAAAAAAAATTCCCCATTGTGTTAAAGCTAAGTTATAATGAATCGCATATTGATGAATTTATTATAAAAACCACTTTAGATTTAGCTAGATTGTTGATCGAAAGGAGAATTCAAGGGTTGTGGGTTGAAACAAAAAACATTGAAAACTCAAAAACAACAGAAACTATTTTCAGTTTATTGCAAGCATCGGGCATAAGAATCAGTAAAACTGAGTTTATATCATGTCCGACCTGTTCGCGTACTACATATGATTTACAGCAGCTATTAAGTACAGTACAGAATGAGTTTTCGGGTTTTCCGGGGATAAAAATAGCTGTAATGGGATGTATGGTAAATGGTCCCGGAGAAATGGCAGATTCAGATTATGGATTTATAGGAACAAAAGGTGGAAACGTTAATCTATATGCAGGGAAGGATATTTTATTAAGAAACGTCAGCCTAGACAGAGCTATAGATGAACTAAAAAAAGAATTAAATAAAGCTAAATGATAAATTTATTATTTCGCGAATGTCAACTTTTTTATTGATAAATCCACATCCTTATCAACCTCCAGTAGTATTCTCAACATTTCAGTATAAGCTTTAATTCCTTTATACAGAATAGACACAGGGATTCTTTCATCAACCATATGTATAGTTTCCATATGAGCCCTTGAAAGAACAACCGGCATAATTCCATAAGCGGGGATGTTGTTCATTCGAAAATAGGCATTATCATTATTCGCAAGAAACATAATCGGAGTTACCCCAACATCACCATAAACATTCAATATAGCTTGCTCCATAGCATTGTAATAATATCCGATTTCAGAAACGGGAGCTCTTGGTGTTTCATGAATTACTCTCAAAGAAACATCGTAGTTTTTTATTTTTTTCTTTACATATTTAAGAAACTTGTCGGTATCAGTCTGCGGCAGCAACCTACAATCAAAAACTGCTTTAGCCTTATTAGAAACCTGATTATCGGCTCCGGGAGTTGAGTACAAATTTGTTAGAGTCATTGTATTAGCTATCATGGCTGCCAGCAATGGGTCTTCTCTAAGAGTTTTTGTAAAAAACGGAGCAAAAATAGTAATATTTCTTAGCACAAATTTACGTCTACCTCCCTCATGTTTTCCCAGAGTTCTTATCATTTCTCTTACAGGAGGAATTAAAATAATTTGAGGCTTGGCATCGAGTAAAGCTTTACTTGCCATTACAACTTCTTTATTAGGATATTGGTTGCGTGGCATAGAACCATGACCTGATAAATTATTTGAAGCCTCAATAACAAACCATAGCCCTCTTTTCTGTGCTACAGAAATCCCGAATACCGGCAAGTCAGGATCAGTCTTTATTGCACCCAAGACTCCGGTGCCGCCTTCGCCATAAACCACAACCGGAT
>CAZRNU010000101.1:0-10889 GCA_964601515.1 uncultured Bacteroidales bacterium
GTTATATTTGATGTGATTATAAAAATCTAACGGAGGTTTTTAGACGGACTGCCGTCTGTTGCCTGGGCTGTGTAATTAGCGGCAACTCTATTAGTAAATTGAAGGTTGCCATAATTTGTGAAATCTCCGTAAATTGTAAACTGATGTCTGGAATTTGCTGAACCGGTTCTAATTCTACCATTCGCATTGACAACAACATTTTCATACACAATTAAATTCCTTACAGTTGTGGAAGACCCATTTCCAAAATGGAATTCACCTCTGTTTATTGTGAAATTTCCATTTAATGTGTAATTTGAAAGTAATACAACTTGATTGGCAGCATTATCAAGATTTATCACAAGATTTCTAAAAGTGCGGGACGTTTCCATAGAGAAGCCGTTTCCGTAATATTCTACCGTTCCACCTGATGAAGCATCGGCAAAACCACTCATGTTACCAGTTGGAAAATTATCAGAAGATATTCTTATTAACCCGCTTGGCAAGCCCGTAATTGTAGAAAAAACATGACCGCTTGTGTTTTGGAAGTCAATAGTACCATGATTCACTTCTAAAACACTTGCTTCAATGTTATCTATATTTACTGTTATAGTTTTGTTTTCCTGTATTACCACTCTATCAGCGGGTCCGGGAAGATTGGGAGGAGCAATATAAATACTCGGATTCAAACTCCATCTGCTTAAATCGTTCCAGTTACCATCATTAAAACTGTAGAAAGTTAAAACTTCTAAATCTGATCTTGCAATAGTATAGTATCCGCTTGCAAAATTTCCGTCAGAAACATCAAAAAACACTTTATCATCAGAAACACTGGCATAACCTTGTGTAACATGTGAAAAAGAGCCGGAGGTTCCTGACCTATATAGTAGCACATATAGCTTTGAATTATCAGCTGCGATTCCTGCTTCGCTAAAATCAAACCCTATTCTAATATCGGTTTCTCCAGAGTTAACAACTCCACCTTGAATTCTTTCAATATAAAAAACCCTATTCCACCTTTGGTCAAGATTTACATCAGGAATTGTTGGGAGGTCGAGAGAATTTGTTCCATGGGCGGTATTGTCGTGACCTGCAAAAACAAACTCATTTATTTCGTCAAGGGAATTGTTTGCTTCCGCAAGCAGCATTCCACTTCCAATGCTTTGCGATTGAGAGTACTTTTCTCCTTGTGAATGACCAATACCTATAAAACCATAATTGTGTGTTGTAGATGAATAAGTTGTATTGCCTAAAGAAACACCATACCTGTTTCCCAAATACGCTTCTACAATAGATCTTTCAGCTGTGTTTAATGCTGTTCTATAAATAATAACTTCTGAAATATCCCCTCTGAAACCACTTCCGTATGCAGGATTCAAGATTCCAACATGTAAATCTGAAGCCATGTTTCCAATGCTTGTTGGGCCATTTCCGCTCCCACTCTGATTCCCATTAATAAAAACTCTGGATCTTGGATTTGGAATATTTCCATTATAAACTGCAGAGAACAACTGTGGCTGATCCGTAACTGCATCCGTTCCATTTATTCTGCTTGTAGAAGCATTAAAATATAAATATCTATTTGTGTGAGTAAATAAATAATAAGCCTCTTGATTCCCGGCACTTAATCTTTTTGACACTAATCCTCTAGGTGTAGCATCCGGGTTATCCGGTTGAGCGATAACAAAAACCGAAACCCCTGCAGTATTGTCGAGATTATCATTATCCGTAACAGTTAAAAAATCATCTGCGCCATCAAATCTCAATGTAGGCAACCCATTTATTCCGGAAGAAATATATAATGGTCTGAGCGCGGCACTTGATTGTTCGGAATTATTTGCGTTGCCGCTTATGTCATTCCAAAAACTCACAGCCGTACCATTCGTTGTAGTTGAAGTACCTTGATCTGACCTGAGCCATAAAACATTTTCCGCTGATGTGCCAATTCCCGCAGGTGTTTGTGAAAAGGCTAGGCTAGAAAACACTGTTAAAAAAACACAAATAATTGATGTTTTTAACAATTTAGATTTTGTGTTCATTTGTGTTGAATTTATTATTTTTAATAATTTCTCAAATTATTCTTGCATGGAGGTTTGTTTAAAAACATGAACTTGTCGTTGAATGTCATATGTTTATACGAAAACATTATTTAGTTTGTTGCAAACTCAACTTATTTAAATAAGCATATATGTTAAACGCTATTCCTCCTAATCTCCAAAATTAGTATCTTTTTTTTATCCGCCAAAACATTATATTGATATTAACAATATTTGCTTAAATGTGTTAATATCTTTTGGGAACAAACACGAAAGGAGTTAGATTAAAAACGAAAAATTAGGATTTTTTGAACGCCTTTTTAATTTCGTTAAGAACAGAAACACGAGTAGATTTTTGTTCTTCTTTGTATCCATAGCCGTATCCATAGCCATAGCCATAACCATATCCATAACCATAACCATAACCGGTTTTAGAGAGTTTTACATCATTAATTTCTATGCAAATATTGTTAAGTTCAATCTTTGAAGTAAATTCATTAATGAATTCAAGAGAGGATTTTTCGGTGTAACGTTGTCTTACTACATAAATGGAAATATCTGATTTTTTAAGAATATGAATTGCATCCGGCACAATACCTACAGGCGGAGTGTCAATTATTATGTAATCATATCTTTTCTTAAGTTCATCTAATAACTCCTGCATCTTTATAGATTCAATAAGCTCAGATGGATTAGGAGGTGTATTCCCTGATGCAATTATGTTAAGGAATTCGTTTTGTTCAGTTTTCTGAATAACCTCGTCAATTGATGCTTTACCGATTAAATAATTTGACAATCCCGGGTCTTTATCAATATTAAATTCATCATAAATTCTGGGCTTTCTCATGTCGGCTCCGAGTAAAACTACCTTTTTCCCGCTAATTGCAATAACAGATGCTAAATTAATTGCTGAAAAAGTTTTACCTTCTTCTGATTTTGTGCTTGTGATTGAAATTATTTTGTTTTTAGACTCGGTTGCGAAATATTGAAGATTTGTTCGCATTGCCCTAAATGCCTCAGCAACAGCTGATTTAGAATCTTGAAAAACCACTAAATTAATTCTTGAGCTTTTTGCAGCATTTTTATTATGAGGTATTATTCCCAGAATAGGGAATTTAACTGAGTCTGTGATATCCTTTTTGTCTTGAATGCTGGTGTTGAAAAAATCTTTAATTATTAGCACTGACAAAGGAATAAGAAATCCAATAATTAAAGAAACAGCGTAGTTGCGATTCTTCTTAGGAGAAATTAATCCCATGCTTCTAGCCTCCTCAAGGATTTTGTTATCTGGGATGTTTGAAGCAAGAGCTATTCCGGCTTCAACACGCTTTTCTAAAAGGTAATTATATGTAGCATCATTAAGATTAAATTTCCTTTGAATTCCTATTAGTTGTCTTTCTGTGCTTGGCAACTCGGCAATTCTAGCCTCAAATAAGCCTATTCTTCTTTCTAAATTATCTAAAAATATTTCTGATGTTCTTTTTAGGCTTTTGATATTTTCTTCTAACAACCTCTTTGCTGATTCAATCTCCGTTTTAAGTATTTTTATATTTGGGCTATTAGAAGTAGTACTTAAAAGAAGCTTCGATTTTTCTGAATACAGCAAATTTAACCTTTCTAATAAAGAATGAAGCATACGGTCCTCAACGCCATATACAGAAGGGCTAAAAACATCCTTAAAATCGACTTCTTCTTCATTTATATAATTTAGCAAGTAAGTATAATAATCCTGTCTGGCAACTTCTCGTGCTTTTTGATTATCAAGATTGCTTAATTCTGAAAACAGCTGTGTGGATTGAAAACTAATGTCCATTAATTTTTTGTCTCGTCGAAAATCCTGTAAGCTTTTTTCTGCCAAATTTAATGAATCAACTGTTATATCAATTTGTTCATCAATAAATCGAATTGTGTTTTCTGCAATTAAGTTTTTTTCATTCAAGCCCTGCTGTATGTATTCATTAATTAAAGAATTTAAAAAATCAATTGCTCTTCCAACATTTGTAGCTTGAAAAGTAACTTCCAAGATAGAAACATCCTGATTTAGAGGTTCAGCTTTTATGGTTCTTATATATCTGGGTGCAAGGCTCTTAATGTCATTAATTGTAAAAACAAACTCCCGTCCTATATTGCTTTCAAGCATTACTATATCTCTTTTCTTTAGAATGATAAGAGTGTTGTTAAAAATTATAGGTTCATCAAATTTTGAAACAATTGGCTTTTTCCCATTAGTTAAAAACTTCCTGCTTGTTTCTGAGGGCTCTATTTCGAATGTGTTTTCAGTTATTATTTTAACATTAAAGCTTCGGTTAATAAGATTGTTGTTTTCATAGCCAATCTCTACTATAAAAGGACTACTTTTATATATCTCAGTCGTTCTAATTTCGCCAACTAATCTTCCAATATTGTAATACGAAACTCCCAAATCTAGTTTTCTTATTGCAGAATCAACTAGCGCATAAGACTTTAAAACCGCCATTTCATTATAAATGTTGGTTTTAGGATTAAAGATTTCCAGTTCTCTCATAAAATTAGCCGCTTGACTTGGCCTTATCCCCCCCCTTCTATCATCACGAATTAGAATACTAGCCTTAACTTGGTAAATATTTTCAGAAAATAAATTGATAAAATATGTTATTGCCAATGCAACCAATATAGATATTACAAACCAATACCAAAAGCGAATATATTTGAATACCAGCCTTTTAAAATCAATTGTTTCTTCGCGAAAGGGGTCTTGAGTCATCTCTTCTTGATTATCTTAATTTACAAAATTCAATAATAATATCAGTGTTGTAACAGCCGAGAATAATATGCTAAAAGGAAATTCCCTGAAACCTAGTCTTTTTACAACATAAGGCTGAACATATACCAAATCATTTGGCTGCAAATAATAAAACTCTGAACTAACTGCATTCCTATCTGTAATATCTAATTCAGCAAATATGGCTCCTTCAGCTGTTTGACGAATAATATTAACTTTTCTATTGCCAAACTCAGTAAGGTCGCCTGCCTGTCCGATAATGTCCATTATAGTAAAACGATTATCGTAAACATAATAATTTCCAGGCCGTCTAACTTCTCCCAGTATTGTTACTGAAAAATTTGCTATTTTGACAATAACAGTAGCTCCTATAAGGTATTCGCTAATTTGCTTGTGTATTAATTCCATAGCTTCTTCTGCAGTTAATCCGGCTAATTTTACAATTCCTATTACAGGAAGTGTTACCTCTCCGGCGTCATTTACAGTATATCCATGCAAATAAACACTTATCTGATTCTCTCTTGAAGAATATGCTCCGCCTCCTCTTCCTTCAATGTTGTTGAAGGTCATAAAGGATTCATCATCTAATGTCAATACCCTTACATGAAGAATATCTCCCGCCTTTATTTTATATTCCGGCTTTGCAAAAGTTAATGTATCGCCTCCGGTTCCTTTGTCTTGAAGATAAACCATTTTCCGATGAGGAACACATGATGAGATTGCACCAACAAATAATATCAATATAATTAATAAGCAGTTTTTCTTCATAAAAATATCTTATTCATTTATATATCTGTTAAACTCTTAGTGAGCCTATAAAGTTACACTTTTATGAATTATAAATTGATTGCAACAAGCATAAACTTTCATCAATTTATATTCGATTGGTTTTGTAAAACCATAAACTGTTAATTTTGCATTTTATTTGGTATAACTATCAAATCTATATTATGTTCAATAAAAAACAGAATATCAGCAAATTATTACTTTTTTTATTGCTGTTTTTAGTCATAAGCTCGGCTTTTTTACTTCAGAAAAAAATCACAGGAAAAGAACCTCTTACAATTGAGCTTGTAAAAGACAGCGAACAACCCTGGTCAAGTGAAGATTTTGAGTATTTCTATAACAAAGTAACTGAGTTCCTTTTTGAGATTGAATTTAACGGCAATATTTACATTTCATTTAATGGAGATGTTTTATACGATAGATGTTTTGGTTTTGCTGATTTTAAAAATGCGATTCCAACTACAAAAGAAACTGTATTTCAACTTGCAAGCATTTCAAAAACATTCACCTCAACAGCGATTTTGTTGCTTCAGGAAGATTCTTTATTAAACATTAATGATAATGTTATCAAATATATTCCGGAGTTCCCTTATTCGAATATTACAGTAAAACATTTGCTTACTCATACCTCGGGACTTCAAAACTACATGTATTTGATTGAAAAATTTTGGAAAAAACCATTCTATCCTAACAATGAAGATGTTTTGAGTCTTTTTATAGAACAAAAAAGACCTTTAAATTTTACTCCGGGACATCAGTTTGAATATTCAAACACAGGATATGTGTTTCTCGCATTAATAATAGAAAGAGTAAGCAAAATGAGTTATTCGCAATTTCTTGAAAAAAGAATTTTTATTCCACTTGAATTATCTAATACTTTCGTTTATGATATTCGCAAACCAAAAGAAAATATCGACAGAGCTAAAGGATTCAGAAAAACAGGAAATGGCTGGCGCTTTATTCCGGAAGACAACCTTGATGCAGTCTTTGGAGATAAGGGCGTTTATTCTAATATCCCTGATCTATTGAAATGGGACAGGGCATTTTATGAAAACTCTATCATTCCGGAAGAAGTTGCAAAAGAAGCTTTTGAATTTCAGAGACTTGTTAATGACAGTATTGTGGAATATGGCTATGGATGGAGGTAGCAAAATGGGTTTGGAATAAAAGCTGTCCACCACCCAGGAAGATGGAAGGGTTTCAGAACCAGCTTTAAGAGGTTTTCAGACAGAAATGCCACTTTGATAATTCTCAGCAACAACAATACCGAAATAGCCGACCTAGTTGATTCTATACAATCTTTGCTTTTTAAAAAAGAAAAAGAAGCGTGGTTAATAGAGCAACAACTACTCCGTGAGGCATTAATTCTTGACAGTATCAGCAAAATAATATCTCCTGACTCAATTATTGAATAATTTCTTTCACAGAGTTCTCATAAAAACTACTTTCAAATAGTAGGCTTTTACTTATCTTTGCCAATTAAAAAAGCGTTTTATGGGAAATATAAGTATCAAAATCGTTAACAAATCTAACAACCCTCTTCCGGAATATGAAACTATGTTTTCTGCCGGGATGGATTTAAGGGCATTCTTAAATGAGCCGATAATAATTAAACCTCTTGGACGTTCTTTAGTACCAACAGGTCTGTACATAGAGTTACCAATTGGATATGAAGCACAAGTAAGGCCAAGAAGCGGTCTCGCAATAAAATCAGGAGTTACTGTTTTAAATACACCAGGAACTATTGATGCAGATTACAGAGGAGAAGTTATGGTGATTCTAATTAACTTATCTGACAAGGACTTTGTAATTAACAACGGCGACAGAATTGCGCAAATGATAATTGCAGAACATAAAAGAGCTGAATTTGTTTCAGTTGATAATCTTTCTGAAACCAAACGAGGAGCAGGGGGGTTTGGCCATACCGGAACAAAATAGACTTAATAACAAAGTGTAAAAGAATGAAAATCAAGAAATGGAGTTATTTGTTTTTAATGCTGATTGGGCTTATAATAGCTTTTGCTTCGTGCAAAACAATATCCAAATCAGAACAAATTAAAAAAGTAACTGTTTCAGAAGTCAACCGAATGGAAAGTTCGGCTCTTCTAATCGAAGGAACAAGACAAAAAATTAAAGGAAATATTAGCAGTGCAATATTGTTATATGCTGACGCTATTGAAAAAGACCCAACAAACTGTGCTGCAAATTACGAACTCGCAACTATTCATGCTGTTGAAGGACTATACAAAGATGCTTTGGGTTTTGCAAAAAAAGCACAACAGCTCGACCCTACAAATATATATTACAACATACTATTAGCTGATATTTATGCTCTTAATAATCAGTATAATAAGACAATCGAGATTGAAAGAAAACTGATAGCTGAAAACCCTACAAAATCAAATTTATACATTGGGCATGCAGAAACACTGAAATTCCTAAACAGACACAAAGAGGCAATTGAGGTTTATAACCAGATGGAAAAAATTCTTGGGTTTTCTGATGATATAGCAATTGAGAGACAAGACCTTTACATAAAAATCGGAAGGATAGATAAAGCTATTGAGGATGTAAAAAAGCTTGTTGATATTTATCCGGATGAAATTCAGTATCTTGACTATCTCGCAACTCTTTATTCAAATGCTAATATGAAAAACAAAGCATTTGAAATTTACGAAAAAATGCTCGCTCTTGATCCATTTAATCCTTATCCCCTACTTCTTATTGCAGATTTTTATCAGCAAAAAAACGAAAAGGAAAAAGCATTCTCTTACGTTGAAAAAGCCTTTAAAAGTAAAGCCTTGGATGTTGAAAACAAAGAAAGAATAATGTTCTCTTTTTTTCAATTTTCTTCCAACGACAGCTTATATAAGGCATTTGCCTATGAGTTGTGCAAAACGTTCATTGAAAGTAATCCTGAAAGTGATGTGCCTTATTACATATATGGTGATTTTCTTTTCAGAGATAAAAAATACGAAAAAGCTAGAGAATATTATCATAATGCTCTGAAGATAAATCCTGACAATTTCCCTGTTTGGGAGCAATTACTTTATATTGACTCTGAGCTAAAAGACTATGAATCAATGTTAAACAACTCAACTACTGCTCTTGAATATTTTTTCGAATATGCCACGCTGTTTTATTATCAGGCAATTGCAGCTTATTCTCTGAAAGAATATGAAATTACCACAAGCGCTATGAAACAAGCTATACCTTTGGTAATACACGACAATGAGATTAGCTCCGATTTTTATACTCTTATGGCAGACTCATATGGAAAAATTCAAAAACATGAAGATGCCGATAATGCATACATAAATGCTCTTCAAAGAAATCCTCAAAATGCATATGCTTTAAACAATTATGCATATTCGCTTTCTGTTAGAAAAGAGAATTTAGAAGTTGCTGAAGAAATGTCTAAGCTTGCAAATGAGATAAAACCGGGACTGTCAGCTTTTCAAGATACATACGGATGGATTCTTTATCAGTCTGGTAATTATGAGAATGCAAAATATTGGCTGGAAAAGGCTTTGGAAAGTTCTGAAGAAGATCGTGCTGTTGTAATAGAACACTACGGTGATGTTTTATATAAACTAGGAGACAAAGAAAAAGCCTTCTATTATTGGGAGAAAGCGGCTTCAGCCGGCGAAGGAAGTAAATTTCTTAATCAAAAAATCATAGATAGAACATTATATGAATAGTTCAGTTTTTAGAAAAATTTCTTTTCTACTATATTCTCTTGTTTTTGTTTTTTCATTTTGGAGTTGTAAAACAAAGAAGTTGTTTCACAAAGAAGAGGAAAAAGTTTTTGAAACACCAGAAGATTACTTTGCTGAACTTAAACACAATTCGGTTGATTTTGATTGGTTTTCAACCAGGTTTTCAGGTAATGCTATTTGGGAGGGTCGTACACACAGTATTGGGGGTTCTATAAGAATCAGAAAAGATTCTGCTATTTATATTTCTGTTACTCCAGCTCTTGGTATTGAGGTAGTTAGAATGTTAATTACTCCTGATTCTGTTAAATTTGTAAACAGAATGGAAAGCAGTTATTATGTCGGTGACAATAGGTTTATAAATCAAAAGCTGGGCGCAAACCTCGACTTTTTCATGTTACAATCGCTTCTTACGGGAAACGACTTCCCTCATTTTGAAACATCTTATTTTGTTTTAAGCAATGAAAGGGACTTGATTAAGTTAAGCAATCAGCACCGCAGAAAAACTGGCAACCCTTCAGTATATCTAATTCAAAATATTTTTATTGAAACTGTAAATTATAAAATTAGAAGAAATGTGATTTCAGACAATTCAGGAAAAAATATAACTGCGAATTATTCTGAATGGGAAAGCATTGAAAATCAGCTCTTCCCGGCTGCATTGGAAATGATATTCACCGACAAGTCAACTCATGCCGAATTATTTTTGAGATTTAGTAAAATGGGTATAAATTTGCCGCAAAACATGAGTTTTCGAATTCCCCCCAGATATGAAAAAATTGACTTTTAGCATTTTTCTGGTTTTACTCTGCTTTGGTTTGACGACTTTTGGTCAATCCAGAGATGCTCTTGAGAAGGAAAGGAGAGAACTTGAAAACAATATTAAGCTAACCAATGAGCTTCTTAAACAAACAAGAACAACTGCTTCTGCAAGCCTTAATGAATTGGTAATTCTTAACAATCAAATACAAAAGAGGGAAAATTTGATTAAAGTAATTAACAGCGACATTCAGCTATTAACCCGAAGAATTGCAAATTACAATCAAAACATTGAACAGCTTTCACAAGAACTTGACGAACTCAAATCTTCTTATGCAAGAATGATATATTATGCCTACAGAAATCAAAGCTCATATCAAAGGCTTATGTTTATTTTCTCCTCTCGTGATTTCAACCAGGCATATTTGCGCTTAAAGTATTTACAACAATATGCAAGACATAGGCAAATTCAAGCTGAAAAGATTATTGAAACAAGTAATGAATTGAATCAGAAAGTAGCTGAAATGGAAGCTCAAAAAGCTGTTCAACAACAATTGCTTGCTGAAGAAAGAATAGAAATTGAACTTTTGTCAAAAGCCAAATCACAACAGAACCAGACTATTGAGCGATTGAAAAAACAAGAAAATGATTTAAAAAAACAACTTACCAATCATCAAAAAGCTATTCAGGCGTTAGATAATGCTATTGCGAGAATTATTGAAGAAGAAAGAAAAAAGGCTGAAGAAAGAGCAAAAGCTGAGGGAAGGCCTGTAACAAAAGAATATACACTAACACCGGAAGAAAAAGCTTTATCTAGAAATTTTGCCGGCAATAAAGGAAAACTTCCCTGGC
>CAZRNU010000102.1:0-10880 GCA_964601515.1 uncultured Bacteroidales bacterium
TTCAGAGCCCGGAAGAGACCTGCCCATATCGCCGCTCTCGGTTATTCCGCACTGCCTTACAGCAGTTGTAAGAGTGTACTGAATAGGTGCAAAATGAGCAGTAGCAGTAACATTACTATTCATAGTTACATTAACAGACTGATTAGTATTATCGGCTCCGTTAATAACCCACTTAACAAATTGCTGACCTGAGCCGGGAGTAGCACTTAAATTTACAACTGTTCCTGAATTATAAGTATGATTTCCAACAGCCGGAGTAGTGGTTCCTGTTCCATTAGTAGCCATTGTTAGAGTATATTGCTGAACGGCAGAACCACCTGTTATTTGAACATCGTCAATACACCAATAATAACCCCATGTACCTGTAAAATTCCATTTGAATTTTACCTGAGATTGTCCGGCAACATTGGGTATTTGCATGCTAAATGTAGCAGGATTAGCAGTAGTAGCAGTCCATTGTTGAACCTGTGTCCAGGTAGCACCATTATTTATACTATAAGATAATGTTGCAGTTGAGGAAGTTTGATACTGACGGAAGTAATGTTTAAAAGAAAGAGTAACTGTTCCGTAGCTGCTCAAGTTTAATGTTGGAGTTATTAGGTCAGAATTTTGTGTATTTCCGCTACCATATCCATCGCTATTTAAATATGCATAATTTCCGGAAGATCCGGTTAGTCCGTTACTTATAGTTCCAAACTTCCAAACCTGACCGTTATTTCTATGGTCAACAATATCCCAGCATGTTGGAAGAGTTGTTGTTCCAAATCCTTCATTAAAAGGAAGGGTATAAGCGCTGCAAGATGGAGTATCTTGAACAAAATATGCTGTTGCAGTTGTATTAGCATTCATTGTAAGCTGCAATGATGAATTTGTATATGTACTACCGTTAACAATCCACTTGTCAAATACAAATCCAGGAGACGGGCTAGCAGAAATATTTACAGTTGCACCCTGGTTGTAAGTATGAGTTCCGGGTAATGGACTAACTGAGCCTGTGCCATTAACAGCCATTGTTAATGTATATTGAGTAGTTTGCTGTGTTCCGGTAATCTGAACATCATCAATACACCAATAATAACCCCATGTTCCTGTATAATTCCATCTGAATTTAACGTTGTTTTTGTTTGCAACTGCAGGTATTTGCTGAGTAAATGTAGCAGGGTTTGCAGTAGATGCAGTCCATTGTTGTATTTGAGTCCAAGTAGAACCGTTATCTAAGCTATATGAAAGTGTAGCAGTAGAAACGGTATTATATTGACGGAAATAATGTTTGAAGGATAATGTTACCGTTGAATATCCGGTGAAATTATAAGTAGGAGAGACTAAGTCAGAATTTTGAGTATTTCCGCTTCCATAGCCATCACTGTTTAGGTATGCATAATTTCCGGAAGCACCGCTAAGGCCACTTGAAACTGTTCCAAATTTCCAAACCTGTCCATTTCCTTGTCTGTCTATTACGCTCCAGCAGGAAGGTGTAGTTGTTCCGCTAAATCCCTCGCTGTAAGGAAGCGCTGTTATTGTTCCACATTGAGTAGATGCACTAGTTGTGGCACCTGAAGAATATTGGTTTGTGGCATTATACGACCAAACTTTATAATTATAAGTTGTAGCAGCAGAGAGACCTGTATGTTGGAAACTGGTTGCAGTTCCTCTATAAAGGATTGTTCCTCCGCCTGATAATGCTTGTCCTGCGCTGTAGGTGGTTCCATTTGCAGGCGTTCCGAAAGTTCCGTTTGGTGACCATGCAACCATAACACTGTTATTAGCAGCGTTTTTTGTCCATGCAAGATTTATTTGGCTTTGGCTGGCGCCTGTGGCTGTTACGTTTGTAGGATTGGCAACACCACCGCTTGGTCCTTCCCAGGTTAAGCCGGTTGTAGTTTGAATCCAGGTTTGAAAATGAGACACTCTTGCATATATACCCGGGTAATATGGGCGTGCACATCCAATTCCCCAGCTGGTTGCTCCGGCTAGACGGAATCCAACAGGAGAATCTGCAGCAGGAACAACAAAAGGACCGCCACTATCTCCTTGGCAGGCATCAACACCGCCTTGAGTTAGATTTCCGGCGCAAATCATGTCTTCTGTAATTTGTCCTGTATTATAATATCCGGGGCTCATGGCCTGAGCATTAGAAACAATTGGTACAGATGCCTTCAACAAAGTATTTGAAGCCGAGCCACCTTCACTTGTAGCTCCCCAACCTGTAATTGTAGCAACAACACCAGGGTCCTGAATGCCGGCAGTTGCATGAGCTGCTGTAACAATAGGAATAGCTTTCACGTTTGTTCCTGATAGGTCAAGAGGTGTGCTAAGTCTTAATAAGGCAATGTCGTTTCTATGTGTGCTGGCAACGTATTGAGGGTGTTTAATTTCTTGGGCAACAACACGGTCTTGGCCTGTAGTTGATGTTTTGTTTGTAACCCCTGCACGAATCTTAATGTTTGAATAACTGCCAAGGCAATGCGCTGCAGTTAAAATCCAGTATTCGCTAATAACACTTCCGCCGCAAAATTGAGCATTAGAACTGGTCATAATTGCCACTTGCCATGGGTAATCTGCTATATTTGCAGTTGTTCCTCCTACAATCCTGCTTAAAATAGGCTCATCCAAATTAAAATCAAAGTCAAGCAGACTTGGCTCTTTGATTGTTAAAGGTGGATTTTCGGGATTGATTTCAGCAGTTGTTGTATTTGCTGTTAGTAATAGGAAGGAAATTAATGCTAGAAAGATAGCTTTGTAGTTAGAGTAAAGTTTATTCATAATGGTGTGTTTTGGTTGATGATTGGTGAATATTAAAATTATATTTTTATGTTTCGAAATTTGTCATTTAGCAGTTGTTATTTGTTTTTAATAGTTAAATAATAAAAATAATAGCTTATAAGCGTTTGAATACTAAACCGAAAGATATGAATTTTTTTTTTAAAACTAAACAAATATTTAACAATTATTTTTTTTAAGCCGAGAGCAATTATTGTTAAATATTTATACAAAAAACAAAAAACTAAAGACAAGAGGCGGTTATTTGCGCCCATAAAAAATTTAAGTAAAACACTTAAAAGGAAGTAAAACTACTTGAATTGTTAATTTTTTCTTTCTACAAAGAAATGACGAGTTTTCTTGTTGAAATAATTACATTATCAACAACAAAAGAAATCATATACATACCTCTTTGCAAGGAAGAAGTATCAATTCTGAATGAATTGGAAGATGAATCCAGCAAAAATTCATTTAATAGTCTGCCTGTAATAGAATATACTCTTATAGAAGCAGAGCTATTATTATTTACAGAGTAATTAACTTCAGTAAAGTCTTTAGCAGGATTTGGATATATAGATGTTAGAGTTGAAACAACTTGAGGTAATTGAATAGCATTGGGCTCTTCTTCTTCGTAAACATAACTCACTGTAACTTCAACAGTTTCAAAATCTTCGCGATCGGAAAAGAATTCGTATTTAATAATTGAAGTTCCTATAATTGGAGTTTCTCCATTTCCAGCTGGAAGATAATCAGCATAAAAATCGCTGGCAGATGAAACTTCATCAGGCTCAAGTAAAATTGGAACTTCAGTTTCAAAAGTATTTTCATCTAAACATGACCCTCTCCAACAAAAATAGTTTATGGTTCCGGGAAGTACATCCATTTCAATTTTTCTAACTAAAACAGAAACAATAACATCTTTATCATTTCTGAAGAAAATTTTAGCCTTCATAATACCATAAACATCTATATCATCACCAACAAGAACACCATTTGTTATATCATTGCCATCTTTATCAAGTAAAACAAGCTCCTGTGCTTTTATAATAAAAGCACTAAAGAAAAATGACACAAAAACCGAGAATAGGATAAATTTTTTCATATCAATAAAATTAGTGAACAAAAGTAACTAAAAAAACAAATCTCAAAAATGTTAAAAAAATCAAATATCTATATATTTTCCTATGACGCCTAAACAAACAAGAATATGCGATATATATATATGTTTTACATACTTTTGGAGTTGTAATATATTGTATATATTTTTACCCTCCCAAAAAATATACCACGAGTTTGTCGCCATAACAAAAAATTCTTTATTAACTATAAATTTAAAACCAAAACACCAATGAAAAAAAATCTAACAATTACAATTGCTTTAATTCTGGCATTTTTTGTTTCGAATGCACAGGTATTAATTAACGAAACATTTTCATCCGGAACATTTCCGCCTGCAGGTTGGAGCATTTCAGCACAGGCAGGTAACTGGTCTGCTGTAACATCAAGCAATGCAGGAGGGCAGTCGCCGGAAGCCAGACTAAATTGGACTCCGGCATTTAATACAACAACAAGATTAATCCTGCCGGTTATAGACGTTGCTGCTTTAAATACAACAACATTAGTAGCATCTTTTAAGCATATGTTGGATCACTTTTCAGAAACATACAATGTTGGGTTTTCATATAGAATAGGAGAAGGAAGCTGGGTAAATATATGGTCGCATTCTGTTACACAGAGTATTGCAGCCGAAACAAAGACTTTTATTATAACAGAGACTGATATTTTGGAAAGCAGTGAAGTTCAATTTTCAATTTTCTTTTCAGGAAACAGCTATTATTTAAACTATTGGTACATTGACGATGTTACAATTCTGGCTCCTGAAGGTATGGATCTAGCTTTAACAAAGGTAAATCTTCCAAATGTATTTGCTTCACCATACACAATTACAGGAAAGGTTTCAAATTTTGGTGCAGAAGAAATTACTTCTTTTGACCTTAATTGGGTAATAAGCGATAAAGAAGTTGTTACAGAGTCATTTACCGGGCTGAATATTTCTGCATTTGAAACGTTTGATTTTTCTGCAGAAAATCCTTTAGACCTTGAGCCGGGTCATTATGCGATAGAAGTTTATATTTCTAATGTTAACGGACAAGCAGAAGATGATGATTCCGGCAATGATTTATTCAATAAAGCATTTCAAGTAGCACATAATTCAGTTGCTCGTCGTCCGATTTTTGAATCATTTACGAGCTCAACCTGTCCTCCTTGTTACACATTTAATACAACCTTTTTTAATGCCTTTACAACAACCAATGCCGATGATATTGTGTTAATCAAGTATCAAATGAATTGGCCGGGCGCAGGAGATCCTTATTATAATGCAGATGGAGGAATTCGCAGAACATATTATGGTGTGAGCGGAGTACCGTCTTTATTTATTGAGGGCAAATCAACAACACTAAGCTCTGCTGCGATAAACAATGCTTTAGCAGAAGGAAAAAATAATCCTGCTTTTGTTACGATTGAAAGCGAATATTTTATGGATGGAAATACAATTTCTATTTCAGGAAGCCTTTTGCCATATGCTAATTTTGAAGGAGTAAGAATGCATATCGGGGTTATTGAAGGAGTTACATATAATAATGCAACATCGAATGGAGAAACTTTCTTCAAGCATGTAATGCACAAAATGCTTCCAAATGGAAATGGAACATCAATTGATTTAGTAGCTCTTGAGGAATATGATTTTTCATTTGAATTCAACATGTCATCAACTAAGGTTGAAGAGATGCATGATTTGAAAGTCGTTATTTTCATTCAAAATCATTTAACCAAAGAAATTTATCAGAGTGGGTATGCTCAATTGGTTGGTCCTCCGATTGCCAACGCAAACTTAGTAGGAGGAGAAGCATCAGCGGAGATAAACGCTAACATTATTATTAATTTTAGCATGCCTGTATTCGACACAGATGGCTCAGACCTTACAAGCGAAACAGCGAAAGAAAAAGTTTCTTTTCAAACTGTGGAAAAAGCAGATGTTGAATTTGACCTTACTTTAAATGCAAACTCAACTTCTTTTACAATTATTCCGGTAGAAACTCTTGAATTTTCAACAGATTATATAATTACTATTCAGCCATTAATGGGAATTACAGGTGAAATTTCAGAAGAAGTGACATTTGAATTTACAACAAGAGACATAGTTGATGCACCGTCTGTTACATTTAATGTTTTAAGTAATGAAGCAGATGTTGCAATAGATAAGGTTTTTAAAATCTACTTTGATCAGGCAGTTAGAAACACAGATGGAAGTGTAATAAACAACACAAATGCTGTTAATTTGATTAATCTAAATGATGATTCAGAAAACGATGTGGCCTTCACAGCTACAATTAACTCTGCAAAAACTGAAATAACAGTAACGCCTTCTTCAAGTTTAAATTATAATACTACATATACTCTTGAAGTATTGCCGGTACTTGGAACAGACCAAGAGTCGGAACTATCTGCTGTATCATTTACTACTGTTCAACAAGTTGGGATTAATGACATAGTTCTTGAGGGAGTAAACATTTATCCTAATCCGGCAAGTGATTATTTAATGATTATGCTACCGGGAGAAAACACTTCTATCATAACAATATATGATATTAAAGGCAAGCTTGTTATTTCCGAGCAAGTTGAGGGAAGCAGCGCAAGGCTTAATATTTCCGGACTTATGAATGGTGTATATATGATTAGAATTATTGAAGGGGAGAAAGTGTTTAACGGGAAATTCAATATTTTATCGAAATAATTTTATATGATGAAAAACTCACAGAGCTGCACAAAGATCTAGATCTTTGTGCACTTTGTGTTTATAAACAAAACAAACAACAGCATTAAACAAATATAATTCGTTATTGACTTTACAAAGAATTAGTTGGAGTGAACAGCAAATTCAAATTAAAAAAAATTATTACAGATGAAAACAAAGAGCCTTTTAATTGTGTTTGCAAGTGTTATTTTGGTGTTTACCGCCAATGCACAAAGCAGCCGAATTCCTTCGATTATGATTAAGAATCTTGAAGGACAATGTGTTAATACATCAGAATTTGAGAATGACGGCAAGCCATACGTAGTAAGCTTTTGGGCTACATGGTGTCGTCCTTGTCTTAAAGAGCTGACAGCAATTGACGAGATTTATGAAGATTGGCAAGAAGCAGGATTTAAATTAATTGCGATCAGCACGGATAACGCCAGAACAAAAAACAATGTTTTGCCAATGGTTAAAGGCAGGGGTTGGGAATTCGAATTTTACAGTGATGAAAATGGTGATTTACAAAGAGCTATGGGGGTAAATATGATTCCACACACTTTTATATTAGATGCTAATGGAAACATTATTGATCAACATAGAGCATTTTCAGATGGCATGGAGTACGAAATGTTTGAAAAACTTAAAAAGATATTGGATGAAAGCATCATTAAAACTACAGAGGAATAAGATTTCTCTTTTATTTCTTACCCTGTCATTAATATCTATTAACAGTTATTCCGGAGAACTATTGCCGGGAGCACGTATTTGGGGAAATTTCCAGATGGATGCACAGTATTATCTGCAAGACAGTTTAATCGGTGCACCTGATGTTCCTGAAAAAATCCTGATGAATGGCTTTGCAAACATCAACTTTTCATGGAATAATTTTTCAATGGGAATGAGATATGAAAGCTATCAGAATGCAATGTTAGGTTATGACCCCAAATATAAAGGAAGTGGTATTCCATACAGATTTGCGTCTTATACTCAGGAAAACCTTGAAATAACATTGGGTAACTTTTATGAGCAATTTGGCAATGGCCTAATTTTTCGCTCCTATGAGGAGAAGAATCTTGGAATTGATAATGCCATGGATGGTATAAGGCTACTTTACAGACCGGTTATTGGACTTACAATTAAGGGAATAATTGGCCAACAAAGATTGTTTTTTGATAAAGGTCCCGGCATTGTAAGAGGAGTTGACGCAGAGTTTTGTATAAATGAAGTTATAAAAGCTTTTGAGGAAAACCCAAACAGATTTATTATTGGCACCGGAGTTATTAGCAAATATCAAAGAGATCAAGACCCTCTCTTTAATCTACCTGAGAATGTTGCTGCATTTTCAGGCAGACTTAAATATACCAGAAACTCATTTATGATTTCAACAGAGTATGCACATAAGATTAATGACCCTTCTTCCGAAAATAACTTTATTTACAAAGATGGACAAGCCATTTTGCTAAACACGTCTTATTCTGCTTCAGGCTTAGGTATTTTACTTTCAGCTAAGAGAATTGATAACATGGGCTTCAGGTCAGACAGAAATGCAACGGGCAATGATCTTAACATAAACTATCTACCACCAACAACTAAGCAGCATCTTTATAGTTTGTCGGGGATGTATCCTTATGCAACACAACCTAATGGGGAGATGGGACTACTTGGCGAGGTAACCTATAAAATTCCTAAAGGAGGTTTTTTAGGTGGAAACTATGGAACAACAGTTACGTTAAACTACAGTCTGGCAAATTCTATCTACAAAGAAAAGATTAACGATACAACAGCTATTGGACAAAGGGGAACCCTTGGCTATAACACAGATTTTTTCAAATTTGGTGATGAAAAGTATTATGAAGACTTTAATATTGAAATCAGCAGGAGAATTTCAAGAAATCTAAGAGGGTTAATTTCATATGCATATATTACGTATAACCAAAATGTTATTGAAGGTTATCTGGATAAAGGCATGGTTTACGCTCATGTTGTAATTGCAGATTTTACCCACAGGTTGGCAAATAGAAAAAGTATTCGCTGGGAATTGCAGCATCTTTATACCGAGCAAGACAAGGGAAGTTGGGCTATGGCATTGATAGAGTATAATATCTCACCCAATTGGTTTTTTGCTGTTTCCGACCAGTATAACTACGGCAATAAGTCGAAACAGCTTCAGTTACATTACTATAATATATCTGCAGGGTATACAATTAATTCCAACAGATTTGCCATTTCTTTTGGCAGACAAAGAGATGGAATTGTTTGCGTAGGAGGAGTGTGCAGACAGTTGCCTGCGTCTTATGGCATTGCGCTTAACGTAACAAGCTCTTTTTAATTACTGTATTGAATCAAGTTTGATGTGGAGTTCTTCCCATAGGGATTCTTGTTGAGAAATCAAACTTTTAATGTTTTCATACTTTTTATAAATATTGTTTTTCAATATAAAATCGGAATTTTCGGAAGGGTTGGAGATAATAGTCTCCAGCTCTTTTTTTTCGGTTTCCAAACGGTTTATATCAGATTCGCATTTTTCAATTTGGGATTCTATCTTCCTTATTTCTCTTTCAAACTGTTTTTTTTGCTCCCAGCTTAGTTTATTTGATGAATCAACAGCCTCTTTTGATGCATTAGCAACTGTTTTTGCAGCCTCAAGATCCTTTAATGAAGAAATATTTCTACTTTCAATAAAATCATAAACATCACCAATGAATTCTTTTATTTGTTTGTTTTTAAACTCAAACACTTTTTCTGTAAGCCCTTGAAGGAAATCTCTATCATGAGATACAATTATAATAGTGCCTTTAAACTGAAGTAATGCAGATTTTAATATATCTTTCGACTGCATGTCAAGATGATTTGTTGGCTCATCCAAAACCAATAAATTCACAGGCTCAAGCAGTAATTTTGCAATAGCCAGTCTAGATTTTTCGCCACCGGAAAGAACACTTACTTTCTTTTCAACATCATCGTCACTAAAAAGGAAACCACCCAAAATATTTCTGATTTGCTTTCTGATTTCACCGGCTGCAACATCATCAAGAGTTTGCAAAACAGTTTTTTCCGGATTAAGGAAATCAGATTGGTTTTGGGCATAATATCCGATTTTAACATTATGTCCGGTAATTAAATTACCCTGATGTTCCAATTCATTTATTAGTATTCTTGAAAGAGTGGTTTTTCCTTCGCCGTTTTTTCCGACAAAAGCAATTCTTTCGCCTCGGTTAACCATTAGGCTAATGTTTGAGAGAACCTGTTTATCTCCATAGCTTTTAGAAACGTTATTCAACTCCATTACCACTTTTCCTGAGGCAGGAGCTTCGGGGAATCTAAAATGTATTGATGTTTTATCAATATCTTCAATTTCAATTCTTTGAATTTTTTCGAGAAGTTTAATTTTTGATTGAGCTTGTCTGGCCTTTGTAGCTTTAGCCCTGAATCTTTCAATAAATCTTTCAGCCTGAGCAATTTGTTTTTGTTGATTGTTGTAAGCAGCGGTTTCGTGTTCTAGCCGTTCAAGTCTCAATTGCTCATATCTAGAATAAGAAGCTTTATAGTCGTATGTTTTTCCCATTGAAATTTCAATGGTTCTATCGGTAATGTTATCTAAAAATGCTCTGTCGTGAGAGACTAACATTACAGCACCTGTGTAGTTTTTCAAAAATGACTCAAGCCACTGAATAGATTCAATATCCAAATGGTTTGTTGGTTCATCAAGCAGAAGCAAGTCCGGATTTTTAAGAAGAATTTTGGCAATTTCAACACGCATTTGCCATCCACCACTGAACTCAGACATAGGTCTTGTAAAATCCTTTTGTTCAAATCCTAGACCTATAAGAACTTTTTCAGCCTTGGCTTGCTTATGATGTCCTCCAATAATATCCAACCTATGATTAGCGTCTGTGAGATTATTGATAAGATTTTGATAATCAGCTGACTCATAATCCGTGCGCTCTGATATTTCTTTTGTAAGCTTGGCAATTCTTGATTCCAGTTTTAGAGCCTCTTCGAAGGCAGTCATGGTTTCCTCCATTAGAATTTTTTTGCTGGAAAGGTATATTTCCTGTGGAAGATATCCTACTGACGAGCCGGAAGGAAATGCAACACCCCCTGTTTCAGGCTTTTGCAGTCCTGCAAGGATTTTCATAAGGGTAGATTTGCCGGTACCGTTTTTACCGACCAACCCGATACGAGAGTTTTTATTAATAATAAAACCTACGTTCTCGAAAAGAAACTTTCCGGAAAACTGAACAGAAAGGTTGTTTATTGAAATCATTTTAAACTACAAATCAAATTTAAGATGCAGATTTTTGAGTTGCTTCATATCCAC
>CAZRNU010000103.1:0-10815 GCA_964601515.1 uncultured Bacteroidales bacterium
TTCACGGTTGCATTGTTATCGATGGTTATGTCGCTTTTTAGTGTTATAGGATTACCATTTTTACCCACTTACAACGATTTTCAGTTTAAAACAGACACTAAGTTAAGCGACAAATCAGAATTAACATTCATTGGAATTGGAGCACTTGATCAGTTTACTTTAAACTTAAATGCAAACGAGACTGAAGATCAAAGATATATTCTAGATTATCTTCCGGTAAGTGAGCAATGGAATTATACAATTGGTGGAGTTTACAGGCGATTCAGAGATAACGGCTTTGACCGTGTTGTTTTAAGTAGAAATATGCTTAGGAATTTTTCTTATAAATACCCTGGAAATGATGAGTCAAAACCAAAAAACTTTGATTATGAATCAGACGAAATTGAAAATAAAATACGATACGAAAGAACTTTACAATCGGGGGTATACAGAATCACATACGGAGCAGGAGGAGAATATGCCAAGTACCTTAATTATACATATAGAGAAGTGTTTTTACAAAACCAGCCTTTTACAATTGAAAATGATTCATATTTAGATTTGTTTAAATACAGTTTGTTTTCTCAAGTAACAAGGAATTTTTTTAAAGATAAGTTATCTCTGTCTTTTGGCATACGTACAGATGCAAATAGCTACTCATCAAGTATGTCAAACCCATTAAAGCAACTTTCTCCACGCTTATCAGGATCTTATCAGTTATCTCAGGGGCTTGCACTAACAGCAAGTACAGGAAGATACTATCAAATGCCTGCCTATACAACCTTAGGATATAAAGATAGTGAAGGTGTTTTTAGAAACAAAGAAAATAATCTTAGGTATATTGGAGTAGACCATTATGTTGGAGGTTTTGAATATTTACCGACAAACAATTCAAAAATAACAATTGAAGGATTTTACAAACAGTATCACTATTATCCATTTTCGGTTAAAGACCAGGTTCCTCTTGGCAGCAAGGCCATTGATTTCGGAATTTTCGGTGATGAAGAAGTAACATCAGATAGTCAGGGCAGATCGTATGGAGCTGAATTGTTATACAGAGAGCAAAGATTCAAAGGGTTAAACCTGATTTTGTCTTACACATTTGTAAAGAGCGAGTTTAAAGATAAAAACAATGTTTACATACCATCCGCATGGGATAGCCGACATATTATAAACCTTACTGCAACACAAAAATTACCCAGAAACTGGGATATAGGCGCTAAATGGAAATTTTCCGGAGGAGCACCCTACACTCCTTTTGACATTGAATACTCAGAACAAGTTGCAGCATGGGATGCACAAAGGCAAGGATATTTGGATTATACCAGGTTTAATTCGGAACGACTTCCGGCATTTCATCAATTAGATATTAGAATTGACAAGCAGTTTTATTTCAGAACTTTCTCTCTTATGTTGTATCTTGATGTGCAAAATGTATATAACTTCCAATCGGAGTTACCACCTTCGCTGTTAAGGGTTGAAGGGTCGGCTCCTTATACAGATAATGATGGAATAATGAGATATGAATTAAAAGAAGTAAGAAGTTATTCTGGAACGGTATTACCAAGTATAGGAATTATGTTTGAATTTTAAGAAAAAAACTATGAACAAACTGATATTAATCGCTGTAATAATTGGTTATGCAATGATAACAGCATTTACAACAAATTCAAGTCCACAATCGAGATGGCTAAAAAGACAACAAGCTAAACAGCCGCCAATATTATTAGAAACACTGTCTGATAATCTCGGCCACAAAATAACAATAGAGTTTAAAAGAGGTAAATCAATTAATTACCCATTAATGGCTTTCTGGATTGAAGACCTTGAAGGAAATTACATACAAACTTTATATGTAGCGCTGTCAATCGCCCAGGGATATTTTCGTCATGGAGATGCAAGCAGTGGAAGATGGCAGCCCGGACCTCTTCGCAGGCCTGCAGCCTTGCCATATTGGGGTCACAAAAGAGGCATCAAGGCAGCAGACGGATATTACATTCCAACACAAGATAATCCGATGCCGGATGCTGTAACAGGAGCAACTCCAACATCAAACTTTATTCTTTCTACAAAAACAGAGAATAAAGACATTACGAAGTTCAACATTATGATGGAAATTAATCAGTCATGGGATTGGAATAATTACTGGCACAATAATAAATATCCTGATGATATAAATTACAAAACCTCCAGCCAACCGGCCTTGGTTTATCGAGCAACTATAGATATAAACAAACTTCAACCTGAATACAAAATGGAAGTGATAGGTCATAGTCACTGGTCTGGAGCAAATGGAAAGCTATACGAGGATCTCAGTACAATCACCAGTGCGCTGAATATTGTGGGAGAGGTAAAAATTCGGGTGGAATAGAATAATCAGGAGGGACAAGGCATTGCCTTGTCCCTCCTGTATACAAATTATTCATTCATCGAAATTCTATTCAAATTCTGGGCAGTTCTAACCAAATTTATAAATTCGGCCCTGTATCCTTCATTGTCTTTCCCTTTTGCGCCAAGAGCCATTTTTATTACATTATCATAAGAGGCTCTGGATTTAAATTCAGAATCTCTAAGCAGTAATCCGAATTCAGCCACTGCTGCTGCAAATCTGAAATCGTCAGATGTTTTGCTAAGTTCGATAAGCTTTCCTTTTACAGGCAAATCAAACATTACACTTTTTTCGCCTTCAGGATCTTTGTATCTTGCCTTGATAGTTAATAATTCAGCATTTAAGTTTGGAGTAGAACGCGAAGGTACTGCCTGATATTTGAGAGGATCAACTCCAGGAATATTTTCATCAGAACCGGCGGGAATAATTTCGTATAGCGCTGTAACACTATGCCCTGAGCCCATTTCTCCGGCATCTTTTGCGTCATTATTGAAATCTTCATCATTAAGACGACGATTTTCATAACCAATTAATCTGTAAGCTTTAACTCTTTCAGGATTAAACTCAATTTGTAGTTTAACATCTTTGGCTATGGTAAATAAAGTTCCTGCAAATTCGCTAACCATAACTTTCCTAGCCTCCTGAATATTGTCTATATATGCATAGTTGCCATTGCCTTTGTTTGCAATTATTTCCAAGCGGTCATCTTTATAATTTCCCATTCCAAAACCAAGTACAGTAATAAAAACACCACTTTTCCGCTTATCTTCAACTAGTCTTTCCATTGATGCGTTGCTAGATTCTCCTACGTTGAAATCTCCGTCGGTAGCCAAAATAATGCGGTTATTACCCCCTTTAATAAAGTTTTTCTCAGCAACATCATAGGCCATTCTAAGAGCTTGTCCTCCGGCAGTAGAACCACCTGCCTGAAGCCCGTTTATTGCATTCAGAATTTTTTGTTTATTGCTTGCAGGAGTAGATTCAAGAAGAACTTCAGTTCTACTTGCATATACAACTATCGAAACCCTGTCTTGTGGCCTCAACTCCTCTACTAACATATTCATTGCAGTTTGTAGTAAAGGCAATTTGTTTGGCGAAAACATTGATCCTGAAACATCTATTAAAAAAACTAAATTAGAATGAGGCAGCTCAGATTTGTCAACTTCAATTCCTTTCAGCCCAACATGTAGGAGCTGAGTTTTGGAGTTCCAAGGACAGTCTGATAATTCAGCATGCATTGCGAATGGGTGTTTCCCGGTTGGCTGTGCATAGTCATAGCTGAAATAGTTCAACATTTCCTCAATTCTAACAACATCTTTTTGTGGAAGAGAGCCAGAATTTAAAAATCTGCGAACATTAGAGTATGCAGCATTATCAACATCAATTGAGAAGGTTGATAAAGGGCTGTTATTAACATCTTTAAATCCGGTCTCGTTTATTGCACTATAAGATTCAGTGTTGAAATAATATTGGTCGTAATCGGCATAGACGTACGCTGTAGGAGCAGCTGTATAATGAGCACCGCCGTATGCTTTTTCTCTCGAAACCTTTGGTGATGATTCAACAGTATAAAAAACTTCATCGTACTCTTCCTTAACTATATCCACTATAACAACAGTAGAGGCTGTTTTAAGGACAACATCAATTTGCGTTTTTTTAGCAATTTCTATTTCTTGTGATTCACAATTATTGCATGAAAACACTAAGAATTTATCTCTAGCCGTAACCAAAATCGAGTAATTCCCTTTTGAGTCGGATGTTGAGCTTCTTACAGTTCCTTTTACTGTGACTTTAGCTCCTGAAAGAGCTTTTCCTCCTTCGTCAGTGATAGTTCCATAGATTGTTCTAGTTTGCGAGAACGCAGAAGTGGTTATTAATAACAAACTCACTATCAGCAAAATTTTCTTTTTCATAGCTTTAAATTTTAAGGGTTAAAAAAATAATTGTTTGACTAAGATTTTCTTTTTTTGATTAATTTCACAAACAGGATGCACACATTTTAATTATTCCATAAAAACTTTTGAATTTATTTTAAAAATATTTTTCAATCGATTGATTATCTGCTAATTGCGCTTATTTAAAAAAAATAAAAACCATTACTCAGATCAAGAATTGCTTGATGCCTATAGAGAAAATAGTGATCAGAAAGTTCTTGCTGATCTGTTTTCCCGATATACTCATATGATATATGGTGTATGTATGAAATATCTGCAAAACCAGGATGATGCTGCAGATGCTGTAATGAATATCTATGAAAAACTAGCTAATGAGATAAATAAACATAAAATACTTAAGTTTTCTACTTGGCTATATGTTTTAACAAAGAATCACTGCTTTATGGAATTGCGAAGCAGGAAAGCTGAAGAAAAAAAACACGATTTTTGGATAGAAGATCAACAATTTTTTATGGAATATGAAGACCTTTTGCATCCTATTGATGAAATTGATTTGCATACAGAACAATTAAGGCTTTGTATGGAACAACTGAAAAGAGAGCAAAGAGATTGTATAGAGCTTTTCTATTATAAAAATAAATGCTATGTAGAAATATCTGAAATGCTAAAGATTGATGAAAAAAAGGTTAAAAGCTACTTGCAAAACGGAAAAAGAAACTTAAAAATATGTATGGATAAGGCAAATGAAAAAAACTAATAAACATATTATCCCATCTTTAAGAGAGTTTCTGAATTACATTAATAATAAAATGAGTTCAGAAAACAGAAACACTTTTGAAAAAATTCTTCAAAAAGATGCTTTTGCCGAAGATGCTATGGAGGGATTGTCAATTGCAGATCAAAAGAAACTAAAAAAAGATATTGATATAATTAATGCAAGAATAACCGGAAGCAAAAATAAATCATACAATATATATATAACAGGAATTGCTGCCGCAATAGGATTATTTATAATTACGTCATTAACATACCTGGCAATAGACAGATTATCTAAGTCGAAAGATGAGTTTCAGCTTAGGTAAAAAAAAGACGATGCTAAAGAGAGAGAAGAAGAACCAATAACGCTTGGGGAGGAAGATGCAGATACAATATGTATAAAGAGAGAAAAACTAGCGACAGGAAGCGCAATGGAAAGAGAAAAAAAATTAGCTCCAGCACCAGTTGTTGAATGTGACCAAGTTGCAGAAATCGATATAGAAAGAGATGAGGAGGAAATTGTTGAAGATCAATTGTTTTTTTCTGTTGAAGCAAATGCAGGTGGTGTTCCAACATCTGCAGTAATAGACACAGATAAAGTTGCCGAAGAAAAAACTGAAGTCAGCGCAATAGACATTGCACAAGAATCAGGAAAAGAAAGCAAATTATCACGACAATCATTGCCAAAGAGCTATAAGAGTAAAGCCGGTTATTCAGCTCCCGAACCTGAGTTAGGAATGAATCATTACAATAAATATATTGAAGAAAATGCTATAATACCTGATTCAATAGATCTTGCTTCTGCAAGATTGATTATACGCTTTATCGTTAGCGAGAAAGGCGAAATTGAAAACATGGAAGTATTAAGAAGTCCTTCACCAACTCTATCCATAATTGCATTAAAACTAATAAAAAATGGCCCAAAGTGGAACCCAGCAAAAATTAATGAAAAATTGATTGAAGAAGAGGTCATTTTAAACATAAATTTTATGCAAAAAATTAAAAATTGACTTTTTTAGGAAAATTTTGATTCATTTTTTCTTCATTTTACTAAATATTTTCTACTCAAAACTAATAAAAAATCAACTTATTAACAACTCTATACTGCTGTTTTACAGCGTTTTGTAAAATTTTTAAAAAATATTTTACAAAAAATGTATTTTGTATATGTTTTCTTATTTATATTTGGTCTAAATTAAAATAGCGAATAAAAATCGTTTTTTAATTCAGATAATAACAAAGTAAAAACAAAAAAATTTAACAGATATGAAAAAATTATTAGTACTAATCGCGTTGATTCCGGTAATTGGTTTCTACGGATGTGAAAAAGAAGAATTATTTGAAAACAGAAATGTGTTAACCAACACATATGAATCTAAAATGGCAACTACAGATTATTGTGGTGAAGCTGCCGAATTTACCCTTTGGGCGGGTCAGCATATTAACTCAGGCTCATTATTTATTTACAACGATCAGGATTACTTATATGTAACATTTGCTACAACAGGAAATTGGGTTATTATGAAAACTCATTTGCATATAGCTTCTAGTCTTAATGGAATTCCAAAAAACAAACAGGGTATTCCAGTACCTGGACAATTTGCATATAGCACAACACATAATCCTGCAGTAACAGAATATACATACAGTTTCTTACTGTCAGACTTAGGATATAATGTAGGTGATTCATTTGTTGTTGCTGCTCACGCAGAGGTTGGAATGTTTGATTTAGATGGAAATCTTGTACAAGAAGAAACAGCATGGGGCGGAAACACTCCCGGACCAGGAAACAGATGGTGGTATTATGCAACATTCACAGTTCAAGAATGTGAAGATACACCAGAAGGCGAAATTGAACCGGGCGACTTCCGTACACAAACACAAGGTGGTTGGGGTTCTACAGCTAATGGAAATAATCCCGGATCATACAGAGATGCTAATTTTAATGCAGCATTTCCAAATGGCTTAGCAATTGGTGGAGATTTTAAAGCATTATTTACCTCATCCGGCGCGGTACAAAATTTCCTTCCTCAAGGAGGACCAGCTGAAGCGTTTTCTACAAATTACATTAATCCAACATCAGGATTAGGTGTATTTGCAGGACAAGTTCTAGCTCTTTCATTATCAGTAGGTTTTGACCTATATGATCCAAACTTTGGAGCTTCTTCAGTAAATTTGAAAGACCTTGTATTTGTAAGTGGTCCATTTGCAGGAAAAACAGTTGGATACTTATTAGCAGAAGCTAACAGAGTTCTTGGCGGTGGTTCAATCGGTGCATATTCAATAGGTGTTCTAAACAATGCAGTTGCATCAGTAAATGAAAATTTCGTTGACGGAGCTATAATAGCTAATAGCAGTTTATTAGCTCTTCCATAATTTGGTTTTTGATTGGTGATTTGGTTGGAAAGTGGTGTTTCCATGATAGAGGCTGACTTAATTAAGTCAGCCTCTATTATTATATAAATTGCATTAATTTCTTAAAAAAACAGAGCATAAGAAACACCTAAAACACCAATAGCTGCGAGAATAAACACGATTTTTGAAGGCATAATGCCATTGTTTTCAGCAGTTTTTCCGAAAATACCAAACACTAGTGGATGCACAAGGAAAGGCATTGCAAAAACAAATGCTATAAGCAAAGAAGCTTTTTCACCAAACATTCCACCCTGAATAGCAGCAAACAAACCAAAGTGAGAAATTGCAGAAGCATTAGCCATCACAGAATCATTTAATCCCATACCTCCGCCATAAAGAATTAATAGCCCTCCAAATACTGCAATTAATTGCCAACCAAGAGAAAAAATCATAAGTCCTTTAATTTCTTTGGCATCCATTCCTCCTGCCTTTTTTAATATATTCAATGCCCAATATGTGAGCAAAATACCTACTGCAACAACAATTAAAGTATAAGGTATCAGAAGAACACCGGAAGTAGCGCTTCCTGCGAGAATAGAAAAAACAAAAATATGCCCGATAAAAGGAATATTAATCATTATTGGCGCCCTTACCTGTGCTTCGGGACCAAGATCACCTGCGGTGCATGCGCCTGTTAAACCAGAGTGAGATAACGAACCAGCCATTCCGGGCGCAAGATTTCTAATATGATTTGCTTTCCCAATAAAAATTAATATTGCTAACCCACCAAACATCCACATCAATTGTCCGAAGAACCCAAAAGATAGCACAGATGTCATTCCGGATAAAGCAAAAGCATCGGCAATTCTAGAGCCACCAACCATAAAGTTAGCAGCCAAAACAACCGGAATCCCTGCAAAAAGCAATGATCTAATTGTTGGCCCAAACTTCCAATTTGGCATTAATAAACCAACAGAAACAGAAAGAATCATAGCAAAGAATATTTCAGGCAAAGCTATATGAGGTCTAATCCATGAAGAAATATGCCATGAAAGCACAAGAATTCCCAAAATCATAACGGTTTCAATCATTCCTTTTCTTATATAAACATGCTTGTTGTTTATTTTTGCTCTATAATCAATTAATATAATTGATCCAACTATTCCAAGATATCCAAGTAGAGGATAGAAATTATCCAGCGGTTCATTATTTGTATGACCTGTTATTACGCGCTTTAGAGATTCTATTCCTATAAGTATAAAAAATGAGCGAATGAGAAACATAAACTGTGTAAACTTAGTCCCAAGAAACATCTCATCATCAGAGGGGACAACAATATCTGCCTTATCAATAGGGCGATTTGCGAAAATTTTTCTAATCTCCTGCCCTCCCACAAAAAAGGATGCAGCCAGCGCAGTTATGGTTACTTTACTTGTAAAGTCAAGTATAGGAAACTCTTTCAGTCCGGGAGTTCCCATTCCTGTACTTACGAGAACATAACCCATTATCAAACCAAAAACTACAATGATAAGAATTGGTGAATACCTTGTTCCGGCAACAAAAGTGCGAGATACCAAAACCATTGAAGTAACAAGCAAAAAGGTTAACCAAAACTGGTTAAGAATTTGAGGGTTGGCCATTGGCCCAACTATTTCTTCCATATTATACAATTTTAAAAGGTGGGCAAAAATAATATTTTTCCGCTTTTAAAAAAGTTACCTATTTATGTTTTAAGAAGATTTTAGGAATAAATATAGGAGTGGACTTTTTATAATGCACATATTTTGGTGGCTTCGAGAACCTCAGCCACCAAAATCGTACATCGTAAATCTTAATTCGCAAATCAAAAATTCATTACTTCGCTATCTGCAGTTTCATTATCCTATCTCCAGACAGGGTTGTAATTCTTACAAAATACATTCCCGGCTCAACATCGTTAATGGAAATATCTACAGCTTTACCTTCGTGAGTTTGTGAATAAACCATCTTTCCGGCAATATCAAATATCCTTACCTCTGTTATTACTTCTTCAGAAACAATATTGAAGTTGCCTTTTGTTGGGTTTGGATATAATGTAATGTCAAAAGCATTTACAATTGATACTGAAACTTCTTTTGTGAATGTAGCTGTGATGTTTTTGTCGGAGTTCATTGTAATTGTTGTAATGGCTACATTTGCATCAGCAACATCGCCTGTCCAGCTGGCGAACTCCCATCCTTCATCTGCTATAGCTTCTAAATCAAGGATTGTCCCTTCTTCTACTGTTATAGCAGTGGTATATAATTCTCCATCAACTTTTACTGTGCCATTTCCTACTATGGTGATCGTTAGAGTGTATTCCACAACCGAAGGTGCAGTGATTGTTGCAGTTGTTGTTGGTGCTCCTGCTAATGAAAGGCTATAATTATCCTTATCAGCGCCCGTCAATTCTGCAGAAACTATAGTTACAGTTTTGTCTTCACCAACTGCTGCATTTTCAAATTCTGCAACCACTGCAGATAACTCTACAACATCCCCCGACAACACTGTTAAAAGCGTAAGGTTATTGTCATCTATTGTTGCGCTTGTTGTACCGTCATATTCCTTATCAAAAACAGTAAAGCTGCCTCCAATGGTTAGTTCTTTGGCAGTGATTGATAGAATGCCATCTTCATAGCTTATTTCGTAATTATCTGACAAAAGTCCAAAAGGAGTTATATCATACTCTCCAACTGTTTCGCCTGTTTCACGACTAAACTCTAAGGTGCCATCAAGGCTTGTTTCATCATCGTCTGCAACAAATCCTTCATAAGTTACTGAAAAGTCAGGGTCAGCATCTCCATATACTTTTTCCGAGTTATTGGCTGTAATTGTCAGCATTGCTTTTGAAACAACCAATGTAAGGCTGAGGTTTTCTGCAGCAGCGTATATTTCATTTCCTGACTGGCTTGCAGTAATTATTGCAGTACCTGCTCCAACAATTATCAGGTCATTTCCTATTACAACACCTACATCTTCATTACCTGAAGAATATGTTACATCAAGGCCGCTTGATGCTACTGCTGTTAGCACAATAGGATTGTCTCCATAAGTTGCAGTAAGAGTTTGATCCCAGTCAATATTTTGTCCAAGCTTGTTTGTAACAGCGAATGTTTTACTAAAGCCATTAGATTGGCTATAGAACTCAGTTTCGGGGTACCTCACGGTGATGATTGCTGAGCCAAGCCCCACGGCAGTTAGTTGATTACCATTAATGGTAGCCACGGCGGGGTTACTGGATACGTACTCAATCTCCTCCGATGGTCCCTCCGATGGTGCTGTAAGCTCAATCACATCTTCTATAGTTGCATCTAATGGAAGAACTTGTGTCCAGGCGTTGGTCATTACCTGGGTGTGCTGTACCTTCTGCACCTCTTCGGGAATATTTTTAAGAATTGGGTAGGGCGATACGGCGGGGTTCAT
>CAZRNU010000104.1:0-10805 GCA_964601515.1 uncultured Bacteroidales bacterium
CTAATAAATAGGAATATGATCGGGATGCAATTCCGAAAGCTATTAGCGATTATTAACTCTGCTGAACCTTGCCCGCAATGCGGAAGTCATCAATGTACCGTTTTACATTGTAATTTATTTTATATTTGCCTTGCATTAAATAATATTTTATGAAATTCATTACATCCCTTATTCTAAGCGTTGTATCTTTTTGTTCGCTGTATTCGCAGAATGTTTATTTCCCTGATCCGGTTTTTGAAGCCAGGCTGCTTTCGTCGTCGCCCGCAAATACTGTTGCCAAAAACCTGCAGGGTAATTTCTTTGCCATTGATGCAAACGCCGACGGTGCTATTCAGGTGAGTGAAGCATTACAGGTAAGTGCGCTCAATATTTCCAGCCATTATTTGTACCTGATTACTTCTATTGAGGGTATTGAAGCATTTACCAATCTCACTTACCTTGATTGCTCCAATAATAATCAGATCGAATATATTGAACTGAGGAATTTTCCTTTCCTCACTTATGTGGATGTAGTGCCGGCCAATGCGCTTAAGAAACTGGTAATTACCGACAATCCTCAACTGACTGAGATTAATTTTACATGTGTAAATTGTGCTTACTTCCTGGATGCACTTGATACTTTAGATTGCTCACGCAATAGCCTGACTGCATTGGATCTTTCAAGTAACGGTTCATGGGGAGGGGTGCCACCGATGCATTATCTTGATTTCTCTGATAATCATATCAGTTCGTTTGATTTCGAAAGTTCGGGTGTTGAATACCTTGATGCTTCTGGCAATGATTTTACCCGTATGGATATCGATATTTATAATCTTGAAACGCTTATTATTGATGACAATCCGCTCACTTACCTGAGGCTTTATCATACCAGGCTTGATACGGTTATTATTCAGAATTTCCCTGAGCTCGATACACTGAAGGTTATTGGTCATGCCGACAACCATTCCAACAAGGCCAAGTATATTGAGTTGATTAATCTTCCATCACTGGAGTATGTGGATTGCTCTTTCAATCTTATGCAGCAATTAACATTATCAAACCTGCCTTCACTGAGTGATTTTGATATTAATGGGATGGATATCAGCCTTACGCTGCATAATCTTCCTGGTATGACGAACCTTGAAGCACTGAAGCTTAAGGAGGTAAACAGACTTTCTATTTCAGGACTGGATAACCTGCATGAGATCAGGATCATGAGAAGCTACCAACAGAGTTATATTTTTTCTGAACTGGCTATAAGCGATATGGACAATTTGTCGGTTATCAGCGTGCATCTGGAGACTGATAACTTTTCAATTTCGAATGCTCCCCATTTGGATACGGTTTTCTACAGAAATCTCTGGAATTTAACCCCGACATTAAATTTCAGTAATCTGCCCGGCCTTAAATATCTTGAACTGTATGCCAATACAGCTGATTCAACGGTGCACTTATCCAACCTTCCGTTACTCAGCAGCTTTATTGCCAGAGAAGGGGCAATTGCATCACTGAACTTTGATGACTTACCGGCTTTGGCTGATGTTGATATCAGTGGGCCTGAATTGCGATTCCTCAACCTGCAGAATTTGCCAGGATTGAAGCGGGTGGAGATAGACGCATATAAACTTCGCGACCTGGAACTAATTAACCTGCCACTGGAGGTATTCAAATATACCTCCAGCTACTATAATACAGGCCGCACCTTAACTTTTGAAAACCTCCCTCAATTGGATTCAATAGAATTGAAGAACATCGGTATTGAAGTGCTTCATTTCACCAACCTACCCCAATTACATGATTTGAAGGTGGAACATTGTCGTTGGCTGAATTCTTTTACCTTGAACAACCTGCCTGAACTGCACTCTCTTGACCTTAGTTATATTTGGTTGGATACGCTTGTGATCACAGATTTCCCCAATTTGAACCAGGTTAAACTTCATAATATCAATTATAACGCTGACGAATTTAGTGTATTGTCGGCTTTTGAGATCAATAATTTGCCCAATCTCGAATACATGTCAATAACAGAAGATCAGAACATTATCGTCCTGCCTTTTAATATTGTCGGTTTTCCGAAGCTAAAAACTTTAAAATACAGCCTGATTGGTGTATATCTCACCATTGCCGATTTGCCGCTGTTGGCCAATCTTTCACTTGAAATCGGATGCCCGGATGATACATTTGTTTTGAGCGGATTTCCTTCGTTACAGAAGCTTTACTGTGATCTTTCAGGGTCGTCAGATCAGTATGTGCAGATTACAAATATGCCAATGCTTGAGGATGTGAAGTTGATTTTACGGAATCGTGAGGTGGATATGTCGGGTTGTCCTTCACTTGATATTCTTGACCTTGATTTATGGAGGCCTCTTAATTTTTTGAATTTAAAGAACGGGAATAATTCTATCAGTACTGTAAATACCAACAAAGCGATAAACAATATTTGTGTTGACGATCAGTCGGAAGCTGACCTGATAAAGACACTTGATCCTGAACTGGTAAATTCGGTTTATACCACTGATTGTGAAGCGAATCTGTGTGAGATAAACCGCATCAGCGGCACTGTTTTATACAATCTCAATAACGATGCATGTACTGGTTCGGGCGTGCCTTGCGATAACACCAGAATTACCATAGAAGGTGATAATGTCTTCACCACTTTTACTGATAGTGCCGGTAGGTTTGAGTTTATTACACAAAGTTTGAATCAAAATTTTGTCATCACTCCGCACTTCAATAAAGAATATTACCATGCAGATCCACTGAGTGCGATGGTTACTTTTACAACCTATGGAAACGAATTTGATACGGTCTTTTGCGTGTCGTCCGATGAATCCCATAACGACATGGAGATTATAACATCATCCGGTGACCGGACAAGACCCGGGTTTGATTTTTCATGTTATGTGGATTATACCAACAATGGAACAGCATCTGGCGACGGAGTTGTAAATCTGTATTTTGATGATGAACTGATGGATGTTGTTTCAGTTGAGCCCGGGTATGATAATTATACCATCAACTGTTTATCGTGGAATTTCACAGATCTGGCTCCATTTGAAAACAGGGGAGTGATGGTGACTTTTAATCTCAACACACCTCAGGATAATCCGCCTCTGAATGGTGGCGAGGTCCTTGATTTTAAAGCTGAGATATTACCGGTTGAGGCGGATGAGAACCCTGATGATAATACATCAACATTGCGTCAACTGGTTGTTAACTCATACGACCCCAATGATAAGACCTGTTTGGAAGGCGATGCCATTAATATTCAGAAGGTAGGTGACTATGTGCATTATCTGATAAGGTTCGAAAACAAGGGAACTGCCGAAGCTACCTTTGTTAGGGTAAAGGATGTGATTGATACGCTGAAGTTTGACATAAACTCCTTTGCTATCATGAACTCAAGCCATACCTTCGAATGCAAAATAACAGGCGGGAACGAAATAGAATTTCTTTTTAACAACATTGACTTGTCAAATCAGCCCGGTGAAAACGATGGGTTTGTATGTTTTAAGATTAAAACCCGCAGTGACCTGCAAATGAACGATATATTCCTCAATCAGGCTCTTATTTATTTCGATTACAATGCGCCTATCTATACGAATGAGTGTGAAACCATCATCCTGCTGAATGTAAATGCTGAGGGCAGTATTTTACCACAATCGGATGTGAGGGTGTTTCCCAATCCCGCTGATGAATTAATCAATATCTCGACGAAGCACCCCATTCAGCAAATAGATATACTCGACCTGAATGGCAGGTTAATAAAGAGTTTTTCAGGAACAACCACCATACACCTAGGGGATTTGAAGAACGGCTTGTATTTCATAAGAGTTAAGCAAAAAACGGGGGTCACGGTAGTTAAGATACTGAAAGTATAGCTGCTGTCAGTTCTTTTGCTGCCAACAATTTCTGGCTAAGGACTTCAAGCTCTAATAGCAATCTGAATCTGGAACGGAATGACCACCTAAAAGAATGGCTTGCATATCTAAAAAGTTGGTATATTTGATTTGTGGATCTGGTTTGTTGATGAAGACAAATGGTTTGGGAACAAGTCAGATATATACGGAATATTGCATATATTCACTCGTTGTGCTTCATGCTAAGAAACCGATGAATAAACTGACAATTATATTAATAGGACTAATTTTCGTTTCATTTACAAATAATGAATCGAAAGATTGTATTTCTGACCTTTACTCAATGCTTGATAAAACATTGATTGATAAATATGAGAAGGTCGTGACTAAAAATGAATTTGGAATTAGACATTCGATTGATTCAATGAACTACCAGATTATCAGACGATGGAAAGATGACATGACACCCATAATTGAATCGATTACTAATGAACTGACAAATATAGACCATTGGAAAGAGTATCACACGAATGGACAACTTAAATCTGTTGGTTTTATGACAACATCAGTTCATTCATATATCGGGGAATGGAAGTACTATTCTGATTCAGGTAAATTAGACAGTATAGTAGATTACGATAAAAAATATAAAGTTCCATTTTGTGAGTTTTATCAAATTGCAAAAGACAAAGGACTGACTGGAAAAACAAGTCAAATCAATTTTGATACGGAACAGAGAAAGTGGCGAATTGAAAAATGGAATTATGGTAAAGAATCAGCATCTGCAACTGGAATTGAACTTCAAGTTGATTCTATGAAAATTGAGGTAATTGAATTAATGGGAATATATTAATGGATAAAAAGCACGAAAGCACAATCGGGTAGACGGCTCCGCCAATAGTTAGCTAACGGAGTGCGCCTCTCACACCACTTTACGTAAGTGTCTCGTATACAGCGGTCCATAAAGTTGTGGAGCAATTTTCTAACATTACCCCGCTCACCCATACAGATAAAGCAAGCACCTCCGGATTTTGAATGCCAAAACCTTTCATGAGCAACTGTATTTCAGCTGTAGTATTAACAAGCATATAATAACCTAAAGCTATAAAAAATTATGGCCGCACATTTGGATATTTAATTAAATGCTATATTTGTAGTGAAAATATGAGTTGTTGATGCAGGCAGATGGTTTGTAAACAAGTCAGATGCATACCCAATGTTGCACATTTCTACTCATTGTGTTTCATGCTAAGAAAGACGGTGCAACAAAAGCCAACGCACATTTGGCACATTTGCAAGCCCAAACCCACAAGTTGACACTTCAGCTTGCGAAAGAGCCAAATTTTAGCTGACACACAAACAGAATTTGAGAGAATGAAAATAGAAAAAATAGACATCCCGGCACCAAAAACGATTCATCGAATCTCAAACACAGATTTGTTGGTTGGTAAACCTGTACCTCCTATAAAAAGATTACAATTGATTGACGAAGATACTTATGAGGAAATTATATCACATTGGGTTAAAGATTATTTAAAAAATAATTATGAAACAGTTTTACAGCTTGGTGGTCCTGGCGATAAGGGACGTGATATTTGTGGCTATCATGATTTTAAAAATGACAAATTTGATTTATTTCAATGCAAGCACTATGCAAAGCAATTGACTTTTTCCGACATTAGGCTTGAAATTGCAAAACTTGTTTTCTATACTTTTTACAAACATTACAGTATTCCTCAAAAGTATTATTTTGTTTCTCCACAAGGCATAAGTGCGTCATTGCTTGATTTAATTAAAGATGAGAAAAAACTTAAAAGCAATCTAATTAAAGAATGGGAGTCAAAAATTAAAGGAAACATTACGAAAAAAGAGGATGATTCTTTAACTCCTGAATTAAAAAAGTATTTAACTTATTTTGATTTCTCTATAATTCATACTCTTGAACCTGTTGATTTTATAAATCAATTTCAAACTATATCAATTTACCCTTACTACTTCGGAGGAGGATTAAATAAAAGTAGGAATTTGAACATAGTTGTAGGTGAATCTATCGAAGCCAGAGAAATTAATTATGTAAATCAACTTTTTCAGGCATATCAAGATTATTCGAAGGAAAAGGTAGAGTCAGTCAATGATTTTAAGGAAAATAATGAATTAAAGTCTCATTTCGACCGCTCCAGGAATTGTTTCTATTTTGCTGAAACTTTAGCTCAATTTAGTCGTGATAATATTGCTTCAGAAGTAGATGCTTTCGAGGAATTAAAAGATGACGTTTATGAACAGGTAGTTGATGTTTTTAATCAAGACTACACTGATGGTTATAAAAGACTTTTGGCAACGACTAATTCTGCTAAATCAGGGACGTTTCATAGTAATGCATTGTTTCCTGAACTTAAACCACAGGATAAAACTGGTATTTGCCATCATCTTGCAAACGAACATAAACTAAAATGGGTGAAATGACACAACATAAGAAAAAAAATAGAATCTTCAATTCCCCTTTAGAAATTGCATTAAGGGTGTTACTAATTTTAAATTATGGTATAAAAAGCTCATTTTCTTTAGAGCGACTAATTATTTATGATTATTTAATTCTAAATAGTGGGGACTTAGAAAATGCTCCTGAAAGTTTACACCCTTCATTACCAAATAGGTCATCTCAATTATTGGTTAAGCGAGAGTTATTACAAAAAGCACTTTTAATATTAGCCTCTAAAGAATTGATAATTATTAAATATGCAAAGTCAGGGATTCAATATGCACCCTCGATTCTTACTGAACCTTTTATTTCATATTTTGAATCTTATTACTACAATGAATTAAAGGAACGGATTATCTGGGTTGCTGAAACATTTAAAAACAGAAATGATAAAAGTCTTGAGAAATTTATCTCTTTAAATTTAGAAAAATGGGGAAGTGAATTTCTTAATGAATCATATATGAGAGAGGAGTTAAATTATGAATAATGATTTAGGTTTTTATATCACTCATCTTCGAATTACAGGTTATGATAAAAAGCCAGCTGAAATAACCTTTGAAAATGGTTTTAATCTTGTGTCTGGTGTTTCGGATACCGGAAAATCATATATTTTCGCATGTCTTAATTATATGCTTGGTAAGGAAGATAATCCAAAGAGTATTCCAGAAAGCATAGGTTACAATAATTTTTACCTTGGAATAAAAACCTTTAATGGTGTTGAGTATACGATTTACAGGAAACTAATTGAGAAATCAGTGAAAGTTAAAGAATGTCCTGTAAGCGAATATGAAAAATCAAAGTCCCCGAGTGAAGAGTACTTTCTTGATAACAAGAAAAAGAAAAATTTATCATCCTTTTTGCTTAAACTAAATGGAATTGAAGATAAGTTCCTTAAGAAAAGTAAGTCAAACAAAGTGAATTTAATATATTCATATATCAGAAAATTGACGCTTATTTCTGAGACAAGAATTGTAGTAGAAGATTCTCCTTTCTATCCAACCTCACAATATACAGAACAAACTCTATATCAAAGTTTACTCATTTATCTATTAACGGGGAAAGATTATTCTGATTTTATTCCTGAAGAAGAAGAGAAAATCAGGAAAAGTCGATTAAATGGTAAACTTGAATTTGTTAATAATAGGATTGAGACAATTTCGAAAGATCTAGACAATTTAAGTACACTTAAAAGTAGTTCAATACCGACTTTTGAAGAAGACATAAAATCATTAGAGAAACAATCATTAGAACTTAATAGTGTAATTTCTGACTTGTATAAGAAGAAATCAAACAAGTTTAAAGAGTTAGAAGGTCAAAAATCAACACACCTTTTCTATTCTGAACTTATTGAAAGGATGGAATTGCTTAAAAAACATTACAATAGTGATTTGGGGCGTTTAAATTTCATTGATGAAGGACAAAATCTCCTAGGTCAACTACAAACAGTTAACTGTCCATTGTGTTCGGCTGAAATGGAAAGTGACAAATTACAAGAGGTTGAACAGAATATCAAAGTTAAAGAATCAATTGATTCCGAAAAAAACAAAATAGTTGAAAAACTTAAAGACTTGACCTCGACAATTTCTACTAACAAACAGGAAGTAGAAAATATCTCCAATAGGATTAAAGAGCTTGAAATTGAATACAAAGAAATAGACGACACTATCAAAAATGAGTTTACTCCTAAACTGAATTCTGTTAAAGAAAAGCTAAGTAAGATTAATGAGTCAATATCCTTAGTATCAAAAATTGAGTTGCTAAATAAAGAATTGGAATTTTATTTTAGAGAGAAAAAAAATGTTGAAGTTCAAATTTCATTAAAACTCGCTCCTCAAACACCTGAAAAAGTAGATGATAAAATTGTTGATGAATTATGTAAAGAAGTAAAGTCAGTTTTAAAGGAGTGGAACTATCCAAATAGTGATTATGTTGTTTTTGATTCAGGTAATAAAGTTTTTGATTTTGTTATTTCAGGAAAAGCAAGAAGTGCTTATGGTAAAGGGATGAGAGCAGTTTCATATTCAGCTGTACTATTCGCACTAATGAATTATTGCAATAAAAAATCAATCCCATTCACCAAAAGTTTGATAATAGATTCTCCTCTTACAACTTATCATGGGAAAGAAAAGAAGACTCAGGAACATGAGATTGATGCAAATATTGAACATGCCTTTTTTAAATATTTTGCTCATAAAGAAATGGACTTCCAATTTATAATGTTTGATAATAAAGTTCCTTCTTCTAATCTAAAGGACAGATTTAACTTTATTGATTTTTCAGGAGAGGAAGGAATTGGGCGGACTGGATTTTTCCCAAGAACATAAAGCCATGCACATTAAGCAAACACACATATCCACCACACGACCAAATTTGCTTAAAGAGCATGTCTATCCAACGCACGGATTGATTGATAAAATAAAGCACGAAAACACAATCAAGTAGCCAACTCCCCTAGTATTTATTTGAAAGAGTTTACCTCTCACACTCCCGAATTACCAGGATACTTAGGGGTCTCAAATACAGCGGTTCATTAAATTGTGGGGCAAATTTCTCTCATTACCCCGTCCTCTCCTGTTTATTCCGGTGAAAGTAGGCCACGATTCCGGTGCAAAGTAGGCCGCCTCTATTGTTTAAATGGCACTTAAAAACTATTTAAATGGCATTATAATTATTCTCAAAGAAATGCTATATTTGTAGTGAAGATTGAAATATAATGTGTAACTGTAGCGGATGTGGGCAACATGAATATTTACGCAAGATTGCGTATATATATTTGGTAGGGTTAATTGTAAAATACTAATCAAATGACACATACACCAAAACAAGAAAACAAAATTATTGATAACAATGACAAAATTGTTTATTTCTATTGCGATGAAACTGGATCACCGGTACATAAAGCAAAAGAGATATTTAAGTCACAGAAGAAAATCATCTTATATCCATATTCTGTTAGTCGAGATAATGGAATTATTCGCGTAAAAAAAATTAAAGAGATTGAATTTCGTGGTTGGAATTCAATTGGAGATATTCCTCTAGACTTTAGGAAAACAAATGGTTATGGAGTTTCGAGCCAACGAATGAGATTTTTATTGTTCGTTATATATCAAAAGTTTAGAGAGTTGGAAAAATTAGTAATTGATAGGTATGGCCCCAATAGATTCTATTCTAAAACCATAACTTTCAATTGGCCATCACTTGACACAATCCTCAATAAAATAACCAAAGACCATAATTGGTACATTAAAAACCGAAAGCTATTTGTCGGAAACGAGCTAGCAAAAATTACCCCTAAAGTTGAATACAAAAAGCGATACTTGTATAGTGGAGAGTTGACAGCCTTTTTAAAGAAGTTTGACTCATGTGCTAAAATATCATCAGATGATATTGATAGTTTAGCCCAAATTATTGAGGACTTACCATCAAGTAAGATATCAATTACATCTCATTTCATAAAAACTAAGGAAAGAATTGATACCATATTTCTCGATAGTTTAATTGAGCAATTTGAACAACTCCAAACTGCAAAGAATGATAATGAAGAAAAGTGGCAACAATTCTTTGAGAAGAATGCTTGGATATTGACTCATTTGTTTTCTTATCAAGTAATATTAAAAAAAGGTAAAGCCTATATTGGTGGAAAAACTATAGAGAATGATGAAGGTAGAATTGTCGATTTTCTATTTGAAAGTGGACTTAAGGATAATTTTGCAATGTTAGAGTTAAAAACACACAAAAAAGAGTTACTAAAAAAAACACCATACAGAAAACCTGACGTTTATGCAGTATCAGACGAATTATCTGGTGGTATAAATCAATGCCTTGACCAAAAGGACACACTAATAAAAGATTTTGGAGCAAAGTATAAAACGTTTGACCCAAAATGCATATTGGTAATTGGACAAAAGGATGAATTGAATGAAAACCAATCGAAATGTTTTGAATTATACAGAGCAAATCAAAAACATGTTGATGTTGTAACTTTTGATGAATTGTTGGAAAAGCTAAAGAGTCTTCAACGAGTTCTTGCAAAAGGAAATTGATTTAAAAAGTACTAACCCCAATCGAATATCCGTCTTCGCCAGTAGTTTACTGATAGAGTGCACCTCACACACTCCCGAACTACCAGGATATATACAGGTCTCGTATACAGCGGTTCGTTAAGATGTGTTGCAATTTTCTCACATTACCCCGCTCACCCATACAGATAAAGCAAGCACCTCCGGATTTTGAATGCCAAAACCTTTCATGAGCAACTGTATTTCAGCTGTAGTATTAACAAGCATATAATAACCTAAAGCTATAAAAAATTATGGCCGCACATTTGGATATTTAATTAAATGCTATATTTGTAGTGAAAATATGAGTTGTTGATGCAGGCAGATGGCTTGTAAACAATTCTGATATATAAGCAATGTTGCGTATATCCACTCGTTACCTGCTATGTTAAAAAACGACAGTGCATAAAGACAACGACACGTTTTGAC
>CAZRNU010000105.1:0-10753 GCA_964601515.1 uncultured Bacteroidales bacterium
ATCTTAGAGAGTGCGATATTGTTGCAGTTGAAGCAAATCCAGATCATGATAGAGGAATAGTTACTCTTACCGGACATGCTGTAAAACTTCAGATGAGGTCTAAAAAAGTAAATCCCGACGCAGTCGAAATTAAAAAAGTATATCGAAAAGCCAAAACATCTGATATTGAGAAGTGGATAGCTGCAGTTAATGAAGAGAAGAACACTATGTTCAAGTCTAGGGAGATGGCATCAAACCTCAAACTCGATATGAAAATTAGTGATGTTGAGTACCAGGGGGATAAAACTAAAGCGATTTTTTATTATACTGCCGATGAAAGGGTCGACTTTAGGGAATTGATTAAAGTTTTGGCTGAAAAATTCGGTGTTAGAATTGAAATGAAGCAGATAGGAATGAGACAGGAAGCCAGCCGACTAGGGGGTATTGGTTCTTGCGGAAGAGAATTATGCTGTGCTTCTTGGATAAACCATTTTAGGTCTGTTTCTACTTCCGCTGCAAGGCTGCAACAACTTTCTCTTAATCCTCAAAAACTTGCAGGACAATGCAGTAAATTGAAATGCTGCATTAATTATGAAAATGATATTTATATTGATGCACTTGAAGATATTCCGGATTCTAATATTCAGCTTAAAACAAAAAAAGGATATGCTACTCATCAGAAAACTGATGTAATGAAAAAACTTATGTGGTATGTTCTTACTGAAAACGACGAGAGAAATCTGGTTATGATTACTGCCAAAAGAGCTAAGGAAATTATTGAAATGAATAAGAAAGGTATTTTTCCACTAAGTTTGGATGAGAAAATATCGGAAGAAGAAAAGCCAAAAGCTAAGTTGAATTTTACCGATTCATCCGGTGAAGACAGCCTTACAAGGTTTGACAATTCACTACAACACAAGAAAAAACGCAAAAAGAAAAACAAAAACAGAAATAACAACAACAACAATACACAATGAAAAATGTAGTTAAATTTATATTTTTTGTAATAGTACCGCTTTGTTTTTGTGCAGCATGCGATACTCATGTTTTGTTTGAAAAAAATATAAAAATTAATGGGGAAAAATGGCACATGGATAGTGTTGTTGTTTTTCAAACCGAAATACAGGATACAACCGAACTTTATAATATATATTTGAACATAAGACATTCTACATCTTATGAATACAGAAACTTTTATCTGTTTTTTGAAACTGTGATGCCTGATGGTATTATGGTTAGAGATACTCTTGAATGTTTTCTTGCAGATAAATCCGGTAAATGGCAAGGGAAAGGCTTTGGCCGAGTTAAGTCGAACCGCTTTCATTTCCGCGAGAATGTTTGGTTTCCTAGAAAGGGAAAGTATGAGTTCAGGCTCGAACAAGCCATGAGGGAGGAAGTTCTTAAAGGGATTATTGATATTGGAGTTAGAATTGAAAAGAAATAATCAATCTTTTTTATCGTTTCGAAAATAGTATTTTTCAAAGTTATATTATGGCTAAAAAGAAAGAAACAGAATTGTTTAGAAAATATACCAGATATTTTTGGCTTTTTATTCTGTTACCATTCATTATAATATACTTTTTGCTAATGACTATCTCTTGGGGTTTGTGGGGCTTTATGCCTTCATTTGAAGAACTTGAAAATCCCAAAAGTAATCTTGCCAGTGAAATTTATTCTGCAGATGGTGCAATATTAGGTACTTTTCATATTCATAATAGAACTAATGTGAGTTATGAAGACCTTTCGCCAAACATTGTAAATGCTCTCTTAGCAACCGAGGATATACGTTTTCACAGCCATTCGGGTGTTGATATAAGAAGTCTATTTCGCGTTTTGGTTAGAAATCTAATTGGAGGACAAAGAAGTGCCGGCGGAGGAAGCACTATTACACAACAACTTGCAAAAAACCTTTTTCCAAGGCAAGAAGACCTTTCTACTCCTCAGATTGCAGTTATTAAACTTAAAGAGTGGGTTACTGCAGCCAAGCTTGAACGCAATTACACCAAAGAAGAAATCATCGCAATGTATCTAAATACTGTTGACTTTGGCAGTCATGCTTTCGGTGTTAAAATTGCTTCCAGAACATATTTCAATACTTCTCCCGACTCATTAAAAATAGAAGAGGCTGCTGTGCTTGTTGGAATGCTTAAAGCCCCTTCGTGGTTTAATCCTGTCAGGAATCCTGAAAGAGCCACTGACAGAAGAAATGTAGTTATTTACCAAATGGCCAAATACGGATATATTGAGCCGGAAGATTACGACTCCATTGTTTCAATTCCTCTTGATATGTCTAAATTTCGCATTCAGGATCATAGAGCGGGTTTGGCAACTTATTTCAGAGAACAGCTTAGGAAAGAGCTGGGGCAATGGAGCAAAAACAAACTTAAGCCTGATGGAACACCTTACAATATTCATACTGACGGCCTAAAAATTTACACAACAATTGACAGCAGAATGCAACGATACGCAGAAGAAGCTGTTAAAGAGCATTTAGGAGAATACCTTCAGCCAATGTTCTTTCAACATTGGAGAGGCCATCCAAATGCCCCTTATGATACTGACCTTACTCCGGAAGACATTCAAAGACTTACCCAAATGGCTGTTAGAAGGTCTGACAGATATATTAGCATGAAAAGAAATAATATCGCTGAAGACTCTATCAGAATAGCATTCCGTACGCCAACCAATATGAGAATCTTTACTTGGAGAGGTGAAGTAGATACTGTTATGACTCCTCTGGATTCTATCAGATATTACAAGCATTTTCTTAATACAGGCCTTATGTCTGTTGAGCCTCAAACCGGTTATGTTAGAGCATATGTTGGTGGTATTGATTATCGCCATTTTATGTACGACCATGTTACTGTTAGTAAACGTCAGGTCGGCTCAACATTTAAACCATTTCTTTACACTTTGGCAATGCAGGAAGGTGGGTTCAGCCCTTGCACAAAGGTTCCTAATGTGCCGGTTTCATTCGACCTTCATGATGGAACTACATGGACTCCGAAAAACTCTTCCAATAAAATGGAAGGAGAAATGGTTACACTGAAGTGGGCTTTGGCTAACTCGGTTAATTATATTTCAGCCTATCTTATGAAACGCTATTCTCCTCAAGCTGTTATCAGACTTGCCCGAAGAATGGGTGTAACCAGCCATATCGACGCTGTGTATGCAATTTGCCTCGGAACTCCAGACCTCTCTGTATATGAAATTACAGGCGCAATGGCAACTTATGCCAATAAGGGAGTACATGTTGATCCTATTTTTATTACCAGAATTGAAGATCAAAACGGCAACCTTATAGAGTCTTTTACTCCTAAGTCAAATGAAGCGATGAGTGAGGAAACAGCCTACCTAATGATTGAACTTCTTAAAGGGGTTGTTGAAAGTGGCACCGGACTAAGGCTAAGGTTTAGATATAATCTTAATTATCCAATTGCCGGAAAAACCGGCACCACTCAAAATAACTCCGATGGTTGGTTTATTGGAATTACGCCTACACTTGCTACCGGTGTGTGGGTTGGCGCTGAAGACAGAGCTGTTAGGTTTAGAGAAATTTCCCTCGGACAAGGCGCTAATATGGCGCTTCCCATTTGGGCTTTATATATGAAGAAAATTTATGAAGATAAAAATCTTCAGTTCCCTACTCACGACTTTGAAAAACCACTTAGACCAATAAGTGTTGAAGTAGATTGCAACAAATACAAACAGGAAGAAAGACCAAGGGATGTGTTTGACCAGGAGGTTTTTTAATAAATTGATTACGAGTTGTTGAAATTGATGTTTTGATGAGTAATAATAGTTTTTTAGATAATTCTGAATATCTTTCCAGAGAACATAAAGAGGCTCTGATTAATCAAAAAGGAAAAGTAATCTGGCTTACCGGCCTTTCCGGGTCAGGTAAAACTACTATTGCATCTTATCTGGAAAAATCCCTTCATCAAAAGAATATTATTACTAAAGTTTTTGATGGCGATATTATTCGCAAAGGACTTAATAAAGATCTGTCATTTTCTAATGAAGGCAGAATGGAGAACATAAGGCGAATTGCTGAAGTTTCGAAGCAGTTTGTTGAATGTGGCATTGTTGTTATTTGCGCATTTATCAGTCCTACTAAAGAAATGAGAAAAATTGCAGCAGATATTATTGGTAAAAATGATTTTGTTGAGGTTTTTGTCAGCTGCCCTTTGAATGTTTGTGAAAATAGAGACCCAAAAGGATTATACAAAAAAGCCCGCAAAGGAGAAATTCCAAATTTTACAGGTATTGATTCTCCTTATGAAGCTCCGGAAAAGCCCGATATAACTATTAATACAAATGAAACAACTGTTGAGCAGGCGGGTAATATTGTTTTAGATTTTGTAATGCCTAAAATAAAATCGAGATAGAGAATGCAGACATACTACATGAATCATATCAGGGAGCTGGAGTCAGAGTCTATCTACGTAATAAGAGAGGTTGCTGCTCAGTTTGAAAATCCTGTTCTGCTATTCTCAGGAGGTAAAGATTCTATCGTAATGCTGCACTTAGCTGTTAAGGCTTTTAAGCCTGCTCCAATGCCATTTACAATATTACATATAGATACCGGTCATAATTTCCCAGAAACACTTGAGTATAGAGATAATTTGATTAAAAAGCTCGGGCTAAAACTTGTGGTTGGCAGTGTTCAAAAAAGCATAGACAACGGCAGAGCTCATGAAGAAGCCGGTCCAAACCAAAGCCGTAATGTTCTTCAGTCTGTTACTCTCCTTGACGCAATTGCCGAATACGGATTTGATTGTGCGCTTGGTGGCGGAAGACGTGATGAAGAAAAAGCCAGAGCTAAAGAAAGGTTCTTTTCGCATAGAGACGATTTCGGACAATGGGACCCTAAAAACCAAAGACCGGAATTATGGAATATATTCAACGGCAGAAAAAGAAAAGGTGAGCATTTTAGAGTTTTTCCTCTAAGCAACTGGACAGAATTGGATATTTGGCAGTATATTTTGTTAGAAAAAATCGAAATGCCTGTTTTGTATTTTACTCATAAAAGAGATTGTGTAAGAAGAAACGGAGTTATTCTGGCAAAAAGCGATTATATCTCTCTTCTCGAAGGCGAAAAATGGGAAAATCTTCAAATAAGATTCAGAACAATTGGAGATATGAGCTGCACAGGCGCCTCAATTTCTGACGCTACAACTCTTGAAGAAATTATCATGGAAGTTGCAGCATCAAGAATTACTGAAAGAGGAGGAAGGGCCGATGACAAAACTTCTGAAACATCAATGGAAGACAGAAAAAAGGAGGGATATTTTTAAGATGCAAAACACCAACGGCTTTATATCTGAAGATTATATGAATGTTGAACTGCTCAGGTTTACCACTGCCGGAAGTGTTGACGATGGCAAAAGTACTCTGATTGGAAGATTATTATATGACAGCAAAGCTATTTTTGAAGATCAGCTGGAATCTATAAGGCTTGCGAGCGAAAAACGAGGCGAAGAGTCTATCAATTTTGCATTGCTTACCGACGGGCTTAAAGCCGAAAGAGAACAAGGCATTACTATTGATGTAGCTTACCGTTATTTTGCAACACCTAAAAGAAAATTCATTATTGCCGACACTCCCGGGCATTTGCAATACACCAGAAATATGGTTACAGGTGCATCAACAGCCAACCTCGCCATTATTCTGATTGATGCCAGAAAAGGAGTTGTAGAACAAACCAAAAGACATTCTTATATTGCTTCGCTTTTAGGTATAAAGCATCTGGCGTTGTGTATAAACAAGATGGACCTTGTTGATTACAGCAAGGAAGTTTTTGAAAACATTGTGAATGACTTTAAAATATTTGCATCTAAACTGCATATTCACGACATCAATTATATACCAATAAGTGCTCTGTACGGTGATAATATAGTTGAAAAATCGGAAAACATGCAATGGTATGCCGGCTCAACATTAATGTATTTTTTGGAAACTGTTCATGTAGGGAGCGACCACAATCTTATTGACGGCAGATTCCCTGTGCAGAATATTATCAGAGTAAACAATAAAGATGTACCTGATTACAGAGGCTATGCAGGCAGGATTGCCAGCGGGGTTTTTAAAATCGGAGATGAAGTGAAAGTACTTCCTGCCGGTTTCAATACTTTTATCTCAGGCATCGAAGGAGCCGAAGGTAATATCGACATGGCTTTTGCACCAATGTCGGTAGTGCTCAGACTGTCGGATGAAATTGATATCAGCCGTGGCGACATGATTGCTCCAATAGATAATATTCCAAACATAAGCAAAGAATTCGATGCTATGGTATGCTGGATGAATCCTAAAAAACTTACTGCGGGCGGCAAGTACATTCTCCGACATACAACTAAAGAAGCCAAATGTGTGGTGACCGACATTAATTATCGAATGGACATTAACCAAATCGAAGAAATTGAAAACTGCAGCGAACTAAACATGAATGATATTGGCTGCGTTTCCATAAAAACCTCCCAAACACTGCTTTTCGACAAATACCATCACAACCGAATCACCGGAAGCATAATACTAATTGACGAAACCACAAACGAAACCGTAGCATCCGGGATGATTGTGTAGAGGAAAAACCTCAAAAGTAGATTTGGCTTAAACACAATAATATTTCTATAATATTCATTTTTTTTAAAATATATTTTTTTGTATTGTTTAATCTTTTTGCTTTTGTCGATACATATTAAATTCTTATCAATAAAAAAGCAAATTATGAAAAAGCAAAATCAAAAAATCTGGGCTGTTTTAATTCTTGCCATTGTAATCTCCTTTACTTCGGGCTTAAGTTTATTTGGAAAAAACTGGAGTCAGCATGACAATAATGACACTACTAAAGTTGAGAAAGACTCAATATTTAAGTTTACCGAAACTGATTTTCATCAGTATTTATGGGAGCAGGATGAACAGCCTACCCCAAACAAAATTGATGATGAAGATTTTAATACAAAGAAAGATGTCATTGAAGGAATAACTAGGCCTCAATGGGATGGAGCTAGTAATAACTCCGGCAAAATATGGAGAAGTGGAATAGTAGGAATTGGAACGAGTGCCCCAACCTCATTGCTGCATATAGTATTGCCGGATAATGGTGTTTTGAATGCAATAAAATTTGAGGGACTAAGAAGTTCAGAATCTACTCATGCAATAAGGCTTGAACTAAACGCACCAAATAGTCCTGCTAATGCAAATAAAAGAAACTTTCATATTATTAATGCAAACCCAGGAAATGGGGCGGATTATAATAGGCTTATTTTTCGTGCTTCTGGAAATGATAATTACATCAATATTATGACTCTTACTCATGAGGGGAATGTTGGTATTTCAAGAAATTTGGATATTGTAGGAAATGTTGGAATAGGCACAGACGATACTAAAGGATACAAACTAGCTATTGCCGGAAAAATGATTGCAGAAGAAGTTGTTGTAAAATTGCAAACTGCATGGCCTGATTATGTGTTTACCAAAGACTACAACTTACAATCGTTGAGCGATGTTGAGTCGTTTATACTAACACATGGCCACTTGCCAGAAATGCCGTCTGCAAAAGAGGTGGAAAACAACGGAATAAGCATCGGAGAAATGAATGCACTTCTTCTTAAAAAAATTGAAGAGCTTACGCTTTATATGATTGAGCTCAAGAAGGAAAATGTTGAGTTGAGGGAAATGATACTAAATGTTAAACAATAATGAAAACAGTCATGCATAAAATACTATTTACTTTTATTCTAGCAATAATTTGCAATTTGGGATATTCTCAAAATGTAATGGAAAAGGTTATTGAAATTCCTTGGAATACAGAAGAGGGATGTAAAACCATGCAATTCCCAAGTGCCAATCATGGCATTGCTGATTTTTTAGTTCTAAATGATAAGGAACTTGCTGTTCTTTGTGATATCGAGTTTAAGGTGAAAATATTCGATTTGGAAACTAAAAAAATTACAGGCTCCTTTGACTATGACAAGAATTCCTTTTGCTACTTAATGTCTTATACGCCTAAGGAGCAAACATTCTACCTTTTCGATGGGATATCTATTTTATGCTACACAAGGACAGGAGAACTTGTTGGTAGAATACAGGTAGCAGGGCAGGTTCTGGATATTGGGGTAACTAAGCTTTATGCTCATATGGAGAGTCTATATGTTTCAAATGGGGTTTATACTTCAACTATTATTGATAAGGGGAGAATCCTGCCCCAGTTAGAGCAGGAAAGCAGTAGTATTGAAGGGGTTTTAGGGCCGGAAGGAGACTACATTAGAATTAAAGGACAAGAAAACTCAAATTTTAATAAAATTCACTCACAAAGATGCTATTCGCATTTCTTCTGGGATAGACTATGAGAGTTCATTATGTTTTATTAATGGCAATAAAGAACTATTAGTTTTTTCGCTCGTTTACTTTACTTCTTTAAACCCTATTGAATCAAAAACTAAAATCCTTATATATTCATTAATAGATAGCGATGTGATAGCAAGAATTGTTGTGCCGAACATTAATTATACAATTATGCATAATGTTTTTCAGTTTAAGGACAATAATCTTTTTCACTTCCTAACAACCCCAGATAATGCTGTTCTTCTTAAAATAGACCTTGAAGAAAGCAAGTTGCAAGAGATATTATATCCTGGTGAATATGATTACGATTTCCATTACAATATTGACTTAAAAAAAAAAGTAATTAAAGAAGCCCCTGATTCAAAGAAGGAAGAAGAAATCGAGATAAAGTCAATAGACTGTTTCCAAAATGACCCTACTATGGGTTCCCAAATCCTTTATAGGGCAATAAGGTATAGGGATGTTCAATGGAATGCCGCTGCGAGTAATGCACCTAACGGAAACATGAACAATTGTAATACTAGGGTCAATATAAGGAGTTTTTATAGTCCACCATTAAATTACGATTATTATGTTACCACTCCTTTATTTAATACAACCGCAGCAAACACAGGGATGTGTTATAAATGGGGTGGGTTCACTCATATTAACAGTTTTATTTTAGAAGTTAACAACAACAAAATTGTTGGTGATACGCAAAGTGATAGTGATTTATCCTGTAATCAGTGTGCAGATTGTGGTGATACTTTTTCATGTGGATATGAACATTTAGATACTCGCGTAATTGGGATTGATTGCTCTGGTTTTATTAGTAGAGCATGGAATCGTAATACTAAATTTGGAACAACAACATTACCTAATATATCACCAGAATTAAGCAACTTTAGTTTATTAAGGAGGGGTGATATCATTAACAACTTGGGAAGTCATGTCTGTTTGGTTCGGGATAATAACAGTACACTTACCAGTGTTAATGTTATTGAGGCACATGGAAGTGGAAGAGTTAGAAATCACACCTACTCTAATAGTGGAGGGAGTAATATGCTTCAAGGATATATTCCAAGAAGATACAACTCAAAATTACCATACGATTTGCACTTTACTAATTTTCAAGTAAGTGAGTCGCCTATTCACGAACAGGAACCAATTAACCTTTCGGTAACCATTAATAATGCTGGCGCACAAGGTTTCGCAGGCAATGTCAGGGCTATGGTTTACCCGACCTATGCCAATCCCAATACTAATGTTTTGGGTGCCGCTCTATTTCAAATTGGCAATGCGGCAAATACTACAGTAGCTGGCAATGGGGGTAGCGTAATACTTAATTTTTCTATAGACCAAATACCCCCTGAAGTAGCTGCAGGGACTTATCTAATAGCAATTGAGCACAACCTCACAGGCAACTGCTGGCCCAAAATCCCTCGCCACGATTATGCTGGGTTGCAACAGATAATCATTGTGCCACCTGTTCCACCTGTAGCAGATTTTTCTTATTCACCTACCGTTGGCGATTTCCCCTTGTCCGTGCAGTTTACCGATGCTTCAACGGGCAACCCAACGGAGTGGGGCTGGAGTTTTGGGGATGGGGGTACCTCTACACAACAGAATCCTTTACATGTTTATAATTCACCAGGGATATACAATGTTTCTCTGACAGTTGCAAAAAATGGATTAATTGACACCAAGAACATTTCTATAACTTTAGAAGAAGGGCTAGGTGCTTATTTCTCAGCATCTCCTATGTCTGGAGTGAGACCTTTGTCCGTGAGTTTTACAGACAAATCTACAGGCTCACCTTCGCAATGGTATTGGAATTTTGGTGATGGAAATTCTTCCACAGCACAAAATCCAACGTATGTTTATAACTCGACAGGAAATTTCCCCGTTACATTATCTGTGTCAAAAAATGGCAATACAGTAACGTCTACTCCTTTGACTATTTCAGTAGTCGAGAATATGATAAGTGTAACAGGAAGAGTAAGAAATGCATATACTTGGGATTATATATATGGAGCAACAGTTACATTCTCCCCTGAAGGTTCAATTAGCTATACGAATGCAAATGGGGTTTTTGTTAATAACATTCCTTCAGGATGGCAAGGAACAATAATAATAGAAAAAGATGGGTCTTCCTATACTGATAAGTTTTATTATGCGAATAATATAGGTCCTTTCTATAATAATACTGACCTAGGCACTATTTCTATTTTTCCGCTGAATAACCACTGGAACATAACTTATGAAAAGCTAAGTGCCTACCTTTACAAGTTTACTGCCCAGGGCCAAAGCACAAATAGCAGTCTTTTTAATTGGAGTTTCCAAAGGTTAAATGAAATGGACTACTATAGCGAATATGCTAATGCAACCACAGTTATACCAGTTATTCAGCATAGTTTCCCTAGTGTTGGTAAGTATAAGATAGTGCTAA
>CAZRNU010000106.1:0-10699 GCA_964601515.1 uncultured Bacteroidales bacterium
CGACACGGAACAAAAAAGCTTATAACATGCTAAAATATAATGATTTCAAAGAACGAAAATATATTTTAAGTGGACACTAATGATATTTTTCATTAGATAATTTTTGTTATTATAAATTTATATTTTTTAATCTCAAAGCGTTTAGTATAACGCAAAACGAGCTTAAACTCATCGCAATAGCAGCAATCATAGGTGATAATAGAATTCCAAAAAATGGATATAAAACACCAGCAGCAATTGGCACACCTAATGCGTTGTATATAAATGCAAAAAATAAATTTTGCTTTATATTTTTCATTGTTGCATGACTTAGTTTTTTAGCCTTTACAATTCCCAACAAGTCTCCCTTTAAGAGTGTTATAGAAGCACTTTCAATTGCAACATCCGTACCTGTACCCATGGCTATACCGACATCTGATTGAGCTAGAGCCGGAGCATCGTTTATTCCATCTCCAGCCATAGCAACCACCTTATCTTCTTTTTGTAATCTGTGTATTTCGTTCAATTTATCACCGGGCAAACATTGTGCTTTAAAATCAGTTAATCCTAATTCATCTGCAACAGCCTTTGCCGTAAGTTCATTATCTCCGGTTAACATGATTACTTGTACATTTTGCTTTAAAAGCATATGTATTGCTTCTTGGCTTGTTTTCTTTATTGCATCAGTAATACAAATATAACCTGCTATCTCAGCATTTACTGCAAGGTACGATACGGTTTTGCCCATACTTTGTTCCTGCTTTACTTCTCTTTCTACTGATTCAGGAATTTGAACATTTATTTGCTCCATTAGTTGCTTATTACCTAATGCAAGTTTGTTATTTGCAACATATCCGATAACACCTTTACCAGAAACAGCCTCAAAATCGGATATATTATCTGTTTTAGATTGAACAGTTTTACCATAATCAACAACGGCTTTAGCTAATGGATGTTCACTATACTGATTAAGTGAAGCACTGTAATATATAACATCCTCTTCAGTAAAACTTCCAAAGGAGCTTACCTTACCAACTGTTGGTTTACCTTCTGTTATCGTACCTGTTTTATCTACAATAAGAACATTTACCTTATCAAATTTTTCAAGAGCAGCAGCATCCTTTATTAAGATTCCATTCTGAGCTCCTTTTCCTATACCAACCATTACAGACATAGGAGTTGCAAGTCCTAATGCACATGGGCAGGCAATTATCAATACTGCAAGTGCATTGCTAAATGCAAATACATAAGCTGGTGCAGGCCCCCATATCAACCATACAGCAAATGTGAGTAAGGCGATAACAATTACCACTGGAACAAATACGCGGGATATTCTATCTGCCAACTTTTGGATAGGTGCTTTTGAACGACTTGCATTCTCAACCATTGTTATAATTTGAGATAGAATAGTTTCGCTTCCGACCTTTTCTGCTATCATTGTAAAGGAACTTGTTCCGTTTATTGTGCCGGAAGTAACTGTATCCCCTTTTATTTTATCCACAGGTATCGGTTCGCCGGAAATCATTGACTCATCAATACTGCCTGTGCCTTCCAATACATATCCGTCAACCGGGATTTTATCTCCGGGTTTTACACGTAAAACATCACCTTTTTTTATTTCACTGATAGGTATTGATCTATCCTCTCCATTAATTACCAATGTCGATTCGGTTGGAGCTAATTTCAAAAGTTCTTTCAATGCAGTGTTTGTTCTACTATGCGCTTTAGCTTCTAAAAGTTGTCCAAGTAAGACTAAAGTAAGGATAACTGTTACTGCCTCAAAATATAAAAACACTTGACCATTATGTCCCCTAAATTGATCAGGAAATATGGACGGAAATAATAACGCTACTATGCTGTATGTAAATGCTGCTCCCGTACCTATACCTATCAGAGTAAACATGTTTAGATTCATTGTTCTGATTGAAGTCCATGCCCTCTGAAAAAACATCCAAGTAGCGTAGAATACAACAGGAATTGAAAGTGCAAACTGTAATTTACTTGAAATAGCAGGTGAAATTATTTTTGAAACAGGATTTTCGGGTATCATTTCAAGCATTGCCAATACAAATACAGGGATGGTGAAAAGTACTGCTATTTTGAATTTCTTCAATAGATTGTTATAGGTAGCATCTTCTTCTTCAGTTTGCATGGGCACTAAATCCATACCACAAATGGGACAGCTTCCCGGTTCAGGTTTAATAATTTCCGGGTGCATCGGGCATGTATACTCACTTGCTGTAATTTCAGGCTGCTTTATCAAATCCATACCACAAACAGGACAACTTCCCAATCTTTCGTAAGTTTTATCCCCTTCGCAATACATAGGACAGTAATATATTCCTTTACCTCTATCGACCTTCGGAGTTTTCATACTTGCCGAACCACAGCAACCTGAATGATTTTTATGTTCTTTTCCTTTGATTTCCTCAATTGTGTAACTGCCAATTTCGGATAATGCTTTTTGAAATGTTTGAGTAGGGATATGCTTGTCCATCGTAATGATAGCCTCAGGAGGTGTTAAGGTTACAACGGACTTAACACCCTCTAAGCTATTCAATGCTTTTTCTACTTTACTTAAGCAACCATGACATGTCATGTTGCCGATTTTAAATTTATGTGTCATAACCTATCGGTATTTGCAGCAATCAGGTAAAGCGTTGTAAGTTGCTTGGTCTGCTTTGTATTTATCGGTGTCGTGACCAACTTTAGCCATAGCCTTACTGATAGCGTCTATTGATGTTTTCGATGATTCAAAATTAACATGTAACTGTTTAGCATTTTGATCCCAAGTTGCAGTGGTAACTCCGGCAATTGTCTTTGCTGCCGTTTCAATTCGTTCCTTACACATTTCGCAACTGCCGTTTACATTTATCGCAGCGTGTTCTGTCTTAGCATTACTCTTGCTTGAAGTTCCACCTGACATATCATGTCCTTCATGCCCGGTCATTGGTTGTGATGCTTCATTGTTCATCATACTTCTTTTGCCTTCAAGTTGTGCGCTTGCATCAATAGAGAATACACCGTTTGTAACTATTCTTTCGCCTTCTGTTAAACCTTCTAATACGACATACGAATCGCCCAGTGACGGCCCGAGTTCAATTTCACGCAGTTTGAAAATAGGGGAATTGCTATTCGCCTGTTTAACGTAAACAATTGAGCGTTTCCCTGTCCAAAGTATAGCTGTTTTTGGAATCACAATTTCATTCTTCAATTGTTTTAGCGGAGCATTTACTATCGCGCTTGCATACATTTCGGGCTTCAATTCCATCCCGGGATTTGATGTTTCCACTCTGACTTTTGCAGTACGTGTAGTTTTATCTATAATAGGGTCAATAAAGGATATGTTGCCAGAAAACTTTTTGCCCGGAATAGCCTGTAGGGTAAATTCGAGCTTATCGCCAACCTTAAGAAATGGCAGGTCAACTTCATAAGCATCAAACATTGCCCACACTCTTGATAAATTTGCGATGTCAAATAATACACTTCCGGCTGTAATATAATCTCCCTGACTAACTTTCTTCGAAATAACAATCCCGCTTGTATTTGCCTTAATATCAATATTCGGCGATACATTACCCGACGTTTCGATTTTATAAATCTGCTCATCTGTTAATTTCCACAATCTTAACTTTTCTTTTGCAGCTTCAACTAATCTCGGCTGAGTTTCTTTCAGTTTAATTGCCTCCAACAATTCTTGTTGAGCATTTAGCAGGTCGGGAGAGTAAATGGTTGCAATGGTTGCCCCCTGTCTTACACTTTCTCCTGTAAAGTCAACATACAATTTCTCAATACGCCCTCCGACATGTGCCGTTTGTGATTGAAGGCTTCGTTCATCAGGCTGGATTGTTCCGTACAAAGACACTTCTTTAATCGGCCTTTCTCGGCTCACTACAGAAGTTTGAACATTAGCAAGTGCCGCAGCTTCCTCTGATAGTTCTATTGCTCCATCATCAGCTATATCACTTGAACCGCCTGTTCTTAAAGGAATTAAATCCATTGCACAAATAGGACATTTGCCGGGTTTGTCTTGTTTTATCTGTGGGTGCATCGAGCATGTCCAAACTTGGTTCTCTACAACTTCTTTATGTTCGCTTTCATCATGTCCACTTGATGAGCCTCCAAAAATGAGCCACCCAACGAACAGTCCTATCAAAAGCAATAAAGCATATCTTAAATATTTGCTTTTGAATATATTTTTGATCTTTTCCATAATTATTCTTTTTCTGTATTTGATATTAATCTTTGTAATGATGCAATCATAGTATTATACTCAGCAATTGCTTCCGATTGTTTCAATTGATAATCAAGAAGCTGTCGTTGAACTTGCATAACATTTGTCAAATCGCTTTTACCTGAAATAAATTCCTGTATAATGATGTTATAAGTTGTTTGAGCAAGTTCCGTTTGCTTAATATAAAGCTCAATTTTTCTATCTGCATCGTTGATTTGATGTTTAACAGTGTAATACTGAGCTTCCAACTCCTTCTGTGTGTTAGCGTACTTTTCCTGACTTGATTGCCAATACAGCATACTTTCCTTTTGTTGTGCGTTGTATTTTTTTCTGAATATTGGCAGGGTTACCGATACCATAGGCATTATCATGTCTTTCCCATTCATATGTGTGATGGGAAGTCCCATACCATCATCCATTCTTTTATTAATCATGGTATAGTTAATACCAACACCAAACATCGGATAGCTCATCTTCTTATCCATTTCGCCTTTTGCTTTGTATGCTAACGATTCTTCTGTAATCATTTTCAGCATCGGATTATTATCCATAATGTTTTCTAATGTACTTTCTTCATTATCATAAACAAATGGTAGTTTTTCAAATCTATCTGGTATAACAACACTTTCATTAGCAGGTCGACTTAGAAGAGAATTAAACTTAGCTTTAGCTGCTATCATTTCAGAATTGATGCTTTTGATATTATTATCTAACTCAGCGATTTCCAACTGTATTCTTAATACATCGGACATGCCAGAGGAGGCTCCCCCCATGCCGCCACCGCCAGCAGACATACTCGCAGTGGTAGTCTGAGCAGCTTGTCCGCCTCCCATACCCATTCCTCCCATTCCTCCTGATGAGTTTGCGGCAACAGGTGTGGTTGAAGCAGAAGGGGTAGAAGCAGCTTTTGATGATGCTCCTGTATTTGAACTTGAGAATCTGCGTAAAGCCAACTCTTCGAGATGTGTCAAGATATCTTTATTAGCTTGCGTATTTACCAAACGTTGTTGAAGATTACACAAAACAAACCATTGATTATAAATTTCGAAATATAGATTATCTCGAGTTTCTCTGAACTTCTCGTATGCCATTTTTGACATATGTTGAGCCTCCGTTCTTGCAGCTTTTCGTGTACCAAACCAAGGAAACATTTGCATCAGCTTAAAATCGGCTACTTGTTTACCATCAATAATATCCATCGGTTGTAGAAAAAAACCTATTTCCAATTGTGGATCTGCAAATGCACCGGCTTGAGGTATTTTTTGAAGAGAAGCCTCATATACGGCAAATTCTGATTTCAACAAATGATTGTTATACGCTGCAATCCTCAAATAGTGCTGCAATGAATCAGCTTCCTGAGCATGGATGGTATTTGCACTAACTATTAATACAAACACTAAAATATATTTATTAAATATTATCCGAAGCATAATCATTATTATTTTCTGTGATTTCTTTTTTCTTTTCTCTCTTAATTGCCGATTCTCTCCACCAGCACTGAAATACCGGAACCACAAACATGGTCATGGATTGAATAAGCATACCTCCGAAGGTAGGAATTGCCATCGGAACCATTATCTCTGCACCCTTGCCTTGAGCCGTTAGAACAGGTAATAAGGCTATCAATGATGCAGCTGTTGTCATAGCTGCAGGACGTACCCTTTTGAGTCCTGCGGATACCACAGCTTCTCTGATAGCCTCCTTGGTTCTTGGGTCTCTTTCAATAAATGTATCATGTATATATGTTCCCATCAACACTCCGTCATCCGTTGCAACGCCAAACAGAGCAATAAATCCGACCCATACGGCAACACTTAGATTTATGGGATGCATTTGGAATAAATCCCGCATATTGGTTCCTGCCACTGCAAAGTTCATAAACCAATCCTGACCGTATAGCCATAATAAAATAAATCCTCCCGAAAATGCAACAAAAACTCCTGAAAAGTGGATAAGTGATGCGGTAACTGTTCTGAACTGAAAGTAAAGAACTAAGAGTACCATCATTAGCACCAAAGGAACAATTATCATTAAACGATTTGTTGCACGTTCTTGCTGCTCATAGTTACCTGCAAACTTATAGTTTACTGCTTCCGGTAGTTTTAATTCGCCTGAAGCTATTTTCTCCGAAAGAATTTTATCAGCTTCCTTTACCACATCAACTTCTGCCTTGCCCTGTAATTTGTCAAATATCACATAGCCCACTAAAAACGTATTCTCGCTTTGAATCATTTGTGCGCCCTTGGTGTAAATTATGTCGGCAAGGTCATTAAGCGGTACCTGAGCACCCGTAGCAGTTGGAACAAGCAACTTGCCTAATTCTTCCGGACTGTCTCTCAATTCCCTTGCATAACGTAAACGTACAGGGAAACGCTCTCTGCCTTCAACGGTTGTTGTTAGACTCATTCCTCCTACAGCCGCAGATAATATCTCTTGTAAATCACCGACATTAACGCCGTATCTTGCCATATTTCTTCTATTGAGCTTAATTTCAAGATAAGGGGCACCTACTGCTCTGTCGTAAAAAACGGAAGAACTGACTACGGATGGTACTCCTTTAAGCACTTGCTCTATGGCTTTTCCTCCTTCCTCAATCGACTCCAAATCCGGGCCGTAAACTTTTACTCCCATTGGTGCTCTCATTCCTGTTGAAAGCATTACAAGGCGAGCTTCAATAGGTTGCAACTTAGGTGCTGAGGTTAGTCCCGGCATGTGAGTTACATTCACAATTTCCTGCCATATATCATCCGTATTCCTGATATTAGGCCTCCATTGCCTGTAATAATCACCTCTTTTATCTTTAACCAAACTATCGACAGGTATTAATCTAAATCCGTCTTTTGGATTATAGGTATTTCCGCTTATCAGCAAGTATTCTCCTTTTGAGTTTGTCTTAAACCTTTGCCTCTGCCCGTCTTCATTAAGAGCGTATTCAGGTCGATAGTTGATCGTATTTTCAAACATTTGTATGGGAGCAGGGTCTAAGGCAGAGTTAACTCGCCCCCACTTACCGACTGCTGTTTCCACTTCTGGAATTTTAGCTAAACGTTTATCTAATAGCTCAATGAACTCTAAATTTTGCTCAATCCCTGTATGTGGCATACTTGTAGGCATCAATAAAAATGAGCCTTCATGTAGACTGGGCATAAACTCCTGACCAATGCCCGGAAATTTTTCGCTTGCTGCTTCCCAAAATGCTGTTTTTCTAAATTCTTTCCAACCAACAGTTTCAAAGCCTGTAGCAACAAAGCCAAACACTCGATTAAATCCGATCCAAATAACTAATCCAAAAACTACTACAGTTATTGGCAACATCATAAACTTGAATCTGTTTGCCAAACACCATCGTAGAATTTTTTCGTAAAAAACCACAATCGTCCACATTAACCCCATTACCACAGCTATGGCCAATGATACAAATACGATATTGACAAGCATTCCTTTTTCGGGGCCTAATGGTAGCCACGATTGAGCCAAAATATATGTAACGATAACCAGTGCAATGCCAATATTGATATAGTTGCTTAGATTTTTATTTTTCCATTTATGTGCAAATAAATTGTTTGCTCCAAGAGCGATTAAGCCTATCGCAAGTATATTACCATAAACAATTAAAAAGGCTAAACCGGCAGCAATCAGAATATAATTCAGTACTTTTCTGATTTTAGCAGAATTAATTTTGAACGAAAAAACGAAATAAGCAAGCGTTGGAAGTATTATCAATCCCAATACAAATGAAAAACCGAGAGTAAAGGTTTTTGTATAAGCTAAAGGAGCAAACAATTTCCCTTCCTGTGCTTCCATTGCAAAAACGGGTAAGAAGCTAACAATAGTAGTCATCATAGCAACAGTTAATGCTCCTGACACTTCCCCAATAGCCTTTTTGATTAGTTGAAGTAATGGCTTCCCTTTCTTGGCATCTTTATTTTCAGGCATTTCCATATGCCGGATAATGTTTTCGACAAAGACTGTCCCCACATCAACCATTACCCCGATTGCAATTGCAATACCTGATAGTGCAACAATATTTGCACTTATGCCTGTATATTTCATCAGGATAAATGTGGCTAATACAGCTATCGGCAGTAAACTGGCAATGATGACTGAGGCTCGAAGGTTGAGAACCAATACTATGATTACAATAATACAAATAAGTATTTCTTCCATTAAAGAGCTTTCAAGCGTTCCTATTGTCTCTTTAATGATACCAGTACGATCATAAAACGGAACAACGGTTACTTTAGAAACCGTACCATCCTCAAGAGTCTTTTGAGGCAATCCGGCTTCCATCTCTTTTATCTTTTCCTTAACGTTGTTAATTACTTCTAATGGATTTGAACCATAACGTGCTACAACAACGCCTCCGACTGCTTCCACACCTTCCTTATCCAAACCGCCTCTGCGAGGTGCGGGCCCGAGTGTTACAAAAGCGACATCTTTTATCTTTACAGGAACTCCATTCCGAACAGTGACTACCGCTTCTTCAAGATCAGACACATTTTTAATATACCCAAGACCACGTATAAGATATTCTACTTTGTTTATTTCTACAGTTTCGGCTCCAATGTCAAGGTTGCTCTTTTGTACGGCATTCATTATATCCATTGTAGACACATTGAATGAGCGCATAGCATTAGGATCTATTTCTACTTGGTACTCTTTGACAAAACCTCCAACCGAGGCCACTTCCGAAACGCCCTTAGCTCCCGCAAGAGAGTACTTTACATAGAAATCTTGTATAGTTCGAAGCTCATCGGGATCCCATCCTCCGGCAGGCTTGCCTGTTTCGGGATTTCGACCTTCAAGAGTATACCAGTAAATTTGACCTAAAGCTGTAGCGTCCGGTCCTAAACTTGGTTGTACTCCTTCCGGTAAAGTTCCAGATGGCAGAGAATTTAATTTTTCCAGTATCCTTGACCGACTCCAGTAAAATTCAATGTCATCGTCAAAAATGATATAAATAAATGACATGCCGAACATGGAACTGCTTCGGATTGTTTTTACCCCCGGGATGCCTAATAATGAGGTAGTCAATGGATAAGTTATTTGATCTTGTATATCCTTTGGTGAACGCCCCATCCATTCGGTGGCAACAATTTGTTGATTATCCCCAATATCGGGAATAGCGTCAACTGCAACCGGATTACTTGGTATAATTCCTCCATGCCAACTGAATGGGGCAGTTGAAATGCCCCAAATAATTATTATTACAAGCAATAATATTGCAACTAACCGGTTGTCTAAAAAATAATCTACTATTTTCTTTAACATGATTCTTATTCGTTAGTTTTTCCTACAATGTTTCCACATGTAAGCATTTTATTTCCAAAATAAGGGTTCTTTATTTCTTTTTCAAGGCTTAACCAATTGGCTCCTTTGTTGTTCAGAGCCATTGAGCAATGAGCAATATACAGACCAACTTTAGATTCTTTTGCTAAAATAATATACTCCTCGCTTAACTTAGATAAAACAATCCGGGCAGCATCAATGTTTTTTGCCAAATAAATGTCTTTTGACAACTGATTGATTTTATGGTTTCTTGCTGTTTTTTCAATAGCTTGAGCTTCTGTTTTTACAGCTTCAAAGTCGGAACGGACAAAAGCATCTTTGAGTTTGAAATATTCAACAAAAAGTGCTGATTTAGTATGCTCAGCATGATTGTGTTCTGTTAGATTACCTTGCTTATGGGCTGAATGATCTCCATCTTTATGGCATGACGCCTTCTCATGTTTTTGCTTATTAGAACAGCATGACGATGAATTTTCTTTGTGTTCGGAATGAGAAGATTGAGCAAATGATTTTGTGCTGAATAGAGTAGAGAACAGGACTATACCTGTTATAATTATAATATTTTTCATTTTATCGAATTTTAATATGTTACAAATTATACAATAGAAATAGAACTCACATGAATCAACTTAATGTTAATTCAAAGAGTTAAATCGAGGTATAATTAATAAATCAAATTCGATATACGCAAATAAAGGCAAGCCTGTCCAAGACTTTTCTGAACAGAGTCTCAACAGGGATAAATCCCTCATCCTTTAAATCCGTACTGTGATCGGAAGTAATAAGCAAGTGTTGTTGTACAATAACAAACGCACTTATTATACTGAAATTGGAATTAACTTGTTGTGCTTGATAATTATCTGTAGATAGAACAACAGTATTATCATTGCAACATCCTGCTTCGTGTATGCCTTCGGTAGGCAATTCACCACAACAGTTTTTATCCTGAGTAGATTGAAAAGCGACTGAATTTAATTCGCCTTGGCAATAATGAAAATAGAGCACCGGTTGCACAGCTATAAGCAGTGTCAACAAAATCAGTGATATGGATGCTATTCTTTTCATTTTAAGTCATTAATATCTGGCAAATATACTTTAGACAATAACAGCACAAATGTAGGAATTGTTTACATATATGCTTTATGTAATGGTCTAAAAATTTTGGACAGGAATTAATAAACAATTAAATTTCTGTCA
>CAZRNU010000107.1:0-10679 GCA_964601515.1 uncultured Bacteroidales bacterium
TATGCCCAAAATAAAGCCTCAATCATCAAATCTACAAACAATAAATGTAAAATGCTTTTCTTTTGGAGCTTTATGCAAAATTATAAAAAACCATTAAACTCTATTAATAACTCTTAGCTGATGAGTATATTTTTTAAGGTCTTTTGAGAATATTCCGTTATGATCAATAAGGTCAATACGAACTTTTCCATGAGCATGAATAATATGATGTTCGTCTATCATCATGCCTACGTGTGTTATATGCCCTTCGTGATTATCGAAGAAGCAAAGGTCGCCGGGCTGTGCCTCATTTATAAGATTAACAGGAAATCCTGAGTTTACTTGTTGAGAAGCATCACGTGGTATTTTAATTCCTGCCATTTTGCAAATAATTTGCATAAATCCACTGCAGTCAATTCCCATTGCTGAGCGCCCTCCCCAGAGATATGGTGCATCAAGAAACATAAGAGCATTATTAACTGTTTGTAAGGCACTATTATCAACAATGGAAAGATTGCCACAATATTTATACTCTTCTCCTAAAATTGAGAAATTGTCTTGATACGTTCCATACATTGTGCTTCCGGCTGAAATTAGAAAGCTATTACCTGTAGTAATATTTGTTAATACCTGTATGATGTCTCCACTAATTATGATTGGGTGGTTTAGCAATTCACTGTAGCTTTCGCTACTTATGAGTTTAATTTGATTTTTAGCTACCCATCCTTCATAATTATCGTATGTTAAAACAATTTTAACCCAATCGTCTTTTTTTTCAGTGACTTGAAACAAGTCTCCGAATAAAAGTTGAGTAACCATCTGACTTTTATGCGAAGCTTCCTCCCTAACTGCCGCCAGCCCAATTAAACAAATACCATGTTGCATACAATCCGCTTTTAAAACTGCGTAAAAATATCAAAATAAATTGAAAAAGTAAGAAAGAATTAAGTCCTGAGTCCTGAGTCTTGAGTCCTGAGTCTAAAACCCCTAACCCAGAACTTCTACCTCCTTACTTTCACCCATCTTCCTGCTGAATTTGCTTTTATAGAAGTGTCGTACATGGCTTCTACATTAAACGCAGGCAAATAATACTCCCCTTCATATGTTGCAACTAGCATCACTCTGAATGTTTTTGATGTGTTTGCTGATAGGTTGAAGTAAGTGTAAACTCTGTCATCTTTTATATCCTGATATTCCGGAATATCACTTTGCACAGCACCGGCAGATTCGTCCAATCTGGCATTTGAAATCTCCCAGCCTGATGGAAATATCTGTGTAAGAGCAAGTTGAGAATAGTCTCCTTTTAATCCGGGGTTTCCTATTGTAACTTCAGCAATAAATGTTGTTCCTTGTTTTAGGTCAGAAACGCTTATATTATTACCTCTGGTATCTTTGAAAGAAATGTTCATCGTTAGATTGCTCTGAGATGCAGTTTCCTGACCGGCAGCCGGAATTCCTGATACAATAATTCTTCCGAAAAGGGTTGTTTTTCCGTTATTCTTAACTGTTACTGTTTTTTCTTTGCTGATGTCATCTACCGAGAGGGCATTTTGCCACATTAATGCTTTTATATCTAATTGCTTGTCTCTTTCGCTACCCTCTTTCCATGTGAAATTTATTCCTGTATCGGGTTTTCTTTCTCCATGAAACTTAGAAATTGCCATAATAGCAAATGAGGTAGTTTGAGTGCTGTAAACGTATGGAGTTGCAAGTTCTTCTGAAAGTTTCTTAACCAAATGTGCAGCATCATTCTTTCTGTTCATAAGAGTTAACGCTTCAATAATCATTGCTTCATCTCTCTGATTAGAGCCATATGTATATCCTGTTTGATTGTATGGCGCAATTTCTGTCGATAAGTTATCAACCAGTTGTTTGGCGGCTTCGGGTTGTCCGGCTAATTGATATGCCGCAGCCAGTCTCCATCTTGCAGCAATGCTTAGGTTTGGCATTTCTCTCATTCGGTTCATCGCACCAAGTTCAGGAGCGCCGCTAAGTGCCAGTGTGTAGAGCCTGTATGCCTGCATTAAGTCGCTTCCAAAAATTGATGTATTAGGTATCCATCTATTTGAAATTTGTTGTTGGAAAGACCTCCAGTTTGAAACAAATCCGTCGGGAATTGCATATCCTTTAGCTAAAGCTTCAAGCATAAAATGTCCTGCATAATTTGTAGTCCAGTCGTCGGCATAATTACTTCCGGGCCAAAGAGCTATACCTCCGTTACTTATTTGTCTGGCATTAATTCTTGTAATTACAGACTGAACGTTTTCCTGAATTTTTTTTTTTTTATTGTCTTCTAAATGAAGCAGGTTGCCTAAGAATAGCTGAGGGAATGCTGCAGAAAGTATTTGCTCGCTGCATCCGTGAGGATACCTAGTTAAATATTTTAATCGTTTCTCCAAATTTAAAGGAGGAATTGAAGATATTTCAAGAGTTGCTCTGTTTGTTCCTTCTATACCAACCAATTTGTAATTATTTGCTGAAGTATTGCCAGGTTCGATGGAAAATGAAATAACTTCAGTAATTTCAGGGTTAGGATTACGAACATTAAGCTCAATGTCGTATTCTGCAGTGCTGTTATTACTTTTAGCAGTAATCTTTACTCTGGCAACGCCTGTTTTCTCAGCTGTAACCAAATCAAAGAATACTAAATCATCACCCACTTTTGAGAAACTTAAAGTTTGTGTTTTGTTTCCTCTTACATTCAATAGTTCATTTGAAGAAACCGTAATACTTACATTCTTCATATCAGGGTCAGAAACAAAAACGTTAACCGGCAGTTTCACGGTTTCTCCCGGACCTAATACTCTTGGAAGTGTTCCAAGAATCATTAGAGATTGTTTCACGGGAACGGATTTTTCAGCCGAGCCATAAGCTCCATTTTGACCGGCAATAACCATCACTCTAACCGAGCCAACATATTGAGGCATTTTAAAGCTATGTTGTAAAGATTTGCCTTTTTGCAACTCGAATGGTCCCAAATATTTTACCACCGGTTTGAACCTATTTGCTCTTTCGCCTGCAACAGGCTGCGCAAATTCATCATCACCGCCAATAGATAGCAGCCTGGCAAATTCACTTCCAAATGCTCCCATTACATAGTCATACATGTCCCATGTTCTTACACCTAATGCTTCTTTTGCAAAGAAAAAGTTCCACGGATCCGGAGTTTTGAATCTTGTTAAATCAAGCAAACCATCATCAACCATTGCAATAGTATAGGTCATGGCTTTTCCTTTTTCTTCACTTATATGGATGTTTACCATTTGTCCGGGCTCTAAAGTCTCAGGCATTTTAATAACCGGTTTCAAAATTGTGTTGGGGTCTTCTACCAGAATTGGCACTACACCATAAAGTCTGATAGGTAAGTCGTTTTGAGTTTGTGAATGTTTTTGTAACAAACTTATATGTGCAAAGAAGTTTGGCGACATTTCAGGCGTAGCTTTAACAGTGAAAGTTGTGTTGTCGGCTTTGCTCTCTACCCAGAAAGTTTTAAAAACTCCCGTTCCATTTTCAAAACTAACTAATGCCCTTCCTCCTGATGATGAAGGGAATGAAAATTTGATGTCTTCGCCTGTTTGATATTTTTCTTTATCTGTTGTGAAGCTTAGCATGTTTGCAGCTTCCTGCCGTCCTTCTCTTGCTCCATACCACGATGGCCAGTCGATGAGAATTGTCTTGCCCGCTCTGTGACCACTTTGTAAATCTGTAACCAATACAAGATAGCGACCCCACTCCGGGTAGTTGATTTTGAAAGGGAATGTTGCCCTACCGTCAAGTGTTTCTAGGGTTTTTGTTTGTATAGGACTATTGTAGCTGCTACTTGAGAAATCGCCAAGGTAATCATCATAAGAATCCCACCACCAACGCCAGCTAACTTTATATATATCAATTTTTAACTTAGCATTTTTAACAGGTTTTCCTTCATCATCAACACAAATCATTTCAATTTTATGAACTGAGTCTGTGTATAACATTCCTGAATATCTTTCTCCTTTTGGTGTTTTGATACCTGCAAAGCTTTTATAAGGAATATAAGGAATGGATACTCTATCTATGCTGAAAGCACCACCTTCTTCAAATACTTTGGTTTCAAAACTTGCCCTAAGCATTCCGGGGGCACTAGAAGATACTCTAATATCAGATCTAATAGATGCATTGCCTTGTCCGTCAAGTCTTCCCGTGAATAGATTATTTGTTTCAGAATAAAATGTTCTTGAGGGATCGTCAAACACAAATTCCTCATATCCTTTGAAGTTTGTTTTTATAGCGTTTAATGTTACATTCACCTCTGCTCTTAAGTTTGAGGCAGTTGCTCCATGAAGCCATTCCGAATAAAGCATAATTGGTTTTGAATCAGATTTTTTTAGTATTTCATCTCCAAAGTCAATCTTTATCCTGAGCCTGTTAGGCATAATTGTTTCGATTTTTAAACTTTGGCTAAAGCTTCTTCCTCCAATTTTGTAAACACTATTCCAATTTCCTGTGAGATCATCTTCCGAGGTGGGGACAGGGAAATGATAAAAGCCATTTACTCCGTTATTGTTAACTTTTGTGTAAATAAGTTGACCCAGAGGATTGTAAAGCTCAAATATTACAGGATGACCTTTTGGAAGTCTATTGTCTGGGTCTTCAATTACAAGTGTAAGGAATAATGTATCACCCGGTCTCCAAATTCCTCTTTCTCCATAAATAAAACCTTTAATGCCCTCCTGAACTCTTTGTCCGGAAACATCAAACATGCTTAAAGACAAAGAATTTCCATCATCAATTCTTAAGTATCCTCTTTGTTCATCTTTTTTTGCAATTAGCAAAAATGCTTTGTTTCGTGGTTTTATGGTTGCCTTACCGTCTTTATCTGTCGCAACAGATTCAATTATTTGTTGCTGGAAGTTATATAATTCAACTGTTACACCCGACATTGGCTTTGCTGTTACAATGTCTGTAATGAAAATATTCATTGTTCCATCAGAGTCTTTTTTAGCTATAATACCTAAATCAGAAGCGAGAATATTTCTTTTAACACTTTTATTGTAGTAGTATGATTCAGAGCATGGGTCATCGCGCTCACTCCAGTTGTAGTAATAGTAGTAGTTATATTCGTCGTAAGAACTATAGTAACTGGGAGTATCGGAGTTAGTTTCCCATTCGTCAGAAATATAATTCAGTATAGATGTTTTTGAAGAAACTTCGTCATCTTCACCTTCAGAACAAGGGTATACAGAGTATTCCTTTTTAAAGTCAATAATTACCTGATATAAGGCACCCTGTTCTGCCATTATAATCTCAGATAAGTCTATTGTGTATAGATTCCAACTATTTAGGTTTGTAGTTCCTGACGACATTAGTGAGAGAGTTTTGCTTGCAACAATTCGTCCTACTCTTCTCATTTGCTCATCATCATTTAATTGATTAATCTGAAAAAACTGTGCAATGTTATTCTCGAAAACTTTAATAACAGTAACATCCACTGCAGCAAGATTTACTGCCTCAAATGGAAATAGCAATCCTGATGAAGATGGCATTATTACTCCTTTGCCAACAATCCTAACAGCCGGTTTGATATCATCAAACTTAAATTCATGAACTACTTTTTCTTTCAATCTGTTTCCATTAAAATCCTGAACGGCTTTCTCAACGAACAGAACTTTGTTGCCTGTAGGAAGAGAAGGGAAGAATATCTTAATTTCATTGCCGGAAATTCTTGTTCTTAGGTTAGTAAGACCTTCAACATAAACCAAGCCTGCTAATGTTTGATTTGGATTTAGCGGCTCAGAAAACTGCAGTGAAATAATCGGGTCAGGATCCTGAGTAAAAACTGTATTGACAAGGGTAAAATCGCCCGGAATAGGCATTTGAATTTCCACACTGCCTTTATCTTTTGATTTAATCGAGCTTGCACTCCATGTTAAATCTATTGATAATGGGTTTTTACCACGTTGAATATCATTTACTACAAACTGATGTGTTCGCATTCGGTTGCTATGCATCCATTCTACTTTCCCATGTGAAGGCAACGAACTAAAGCTCACCATTTGAGTTACATTTTCTGCAACTGCTGCATCGGCGGTTTTTATTACTCCGGTAATTCTAAACAGAGGCTGTTGATTTGAATAGTAAGTTTCTATTGAACTGATCTCCATTTCAGCAGATTGCTTCATAGTAATGAATCCAAACTTAAAAGTGCTGAACTCACTAGATACATTAAGAAGTTTTGAGAGATGAAAATCTACAGTGTATTTCTTATCATGAGGAAGCTTTTCTGCAGGTCTAAATTCGATTGTTCTTCTGTCTTTCCAATAAGCTTGTCCGTTTATTGATGGTCTTATTCTGAAAACATTCTCTTTTAACTGAGTATTTACATCAGATGAATCAACCATTTCAAATGCAAATCTTATTTCAATAGAATTGTCGGTCGGAATTACACCGGCAGTAAATGCTGTAATGTATTTACCAAAAGCGGGGTCGGGTGGGGGAGGTAAAGTGTCTTTGCCAACAAATTTTTGTCCCCATGTGAATACAATTATTGCAATAACAGCAACTATCACAATGCCTGAAATGGTTAATACCTTTGATTTTTTCATGAGTTTTAGTTTTTGAGAATTAAATATATAGATGTGTTTTTTGAGTTCTAAGAAATTATTATGCAATGCACCTACAAATTTAAAAATTTAGCAATGCAAAAAATAATTATAACGTATTTTTGTTTAATCTTATAATAATTCTCCAATTATCCTAAATTTGTCAATATCTAGAAGTCGAAATGAAAAGGGTTTTTTTATCAGTTACCAACGATACTTATACCGACCAAAGAGTTCACAAAATGGCTAAAACTCTTTTTGGGAAAGGTTATAAAGTTGTTATTGTTGGAGTTAAAACCCAAAAGAAGATAGAACAGCCAATTTATGCAAAGATTGTCAGGCTTTGGATGGTTTTTAAAAAAGGACCGGGCTTTTATGCTGAATATAATTTTAAACTGTTCTTTTATCTCCTGTTCTCAAGACTAAATATATTAACTGCTAACGATCTTGACACTTTATTGCCTAACTATCTGGTATCAAAAATCAGAAGAAAGAAGCTGATTTTTGATAGTCACGAGCTATATGTTGAATCTCCTGAAATTGTTAACAGGAAGAGAGTGCAGAGATTTTGGGAAAGGATAGAAAGAATGTGTGTAAAGGGGATTGATGCCGGAATAACAGTTAGCGAGCCAATTGCATTATATTACAAGAAAAAGTTTAATAAAGATTTTATTGTTATTAGAAACTTACCTAATCTCAAGTCTAATTCAGAGCAGATTGTTACACTTCCTGATTTTTTTAATAATGATAAAATAGTTTTATATCAAGGATTTCTTAATATAGGCAGGGGATTGGAAATGGCAATTGAGGCATTCAAGTATATCGATAATGCATGTTTTATTATTGTAGGTGTTGGTGATATTGAGAAAGAGCTGCAGGAAAAGGTTAAGATGCTTAATCTTGATAATAAAGTTTTTTTTACCGGAAGAGTTTCTCATGAACAACTTCATGAATATACAAGGAAAGCAACAATAGGATTGTCAATTGAGCAGAAATTAGGTAAGAATTATGAATATGCCTTGCCAAACAAATTATTTGCATATATACATGAGGGAGTTCCTGTGGTTATTTCCGATTTGCCTGAGATGAAAAAGGTTGTTGAAAAGTATAATGTTGGAGAAGTGTTTGTTCCTAGGATGAATGAAAATTTGAATAAAAATAATGAAGAAGCATTTCAGTTTGCTGAACTTATTAATTCAATATTGTCATCTGAAGAAAAGCTTCAATTTTACAGAAAAAACTGTTTAAGTGCAGCAACTGAATTATGCTGGGAAAATGAGGTTGTGAAATTACCTTATTAAATCTTCAAGAATAATATAACCCTATGCTTCAGGGACTGATTTGTTTGAGTAGTAATCCGGATTTAAATCGAATACTTTACCATCTTCACACCTGATTATACGAGCCGGGAATTTTTCAAATAATGAATAGTCGTGTGTTGCCATTAAGATTGCACGGCCGGTTTTGCTAATCTCCAGTAAAAGTTCCATAATCCCTTCACTTGTTTCAGGGTCGAGGTTTCCGGTAGGTTCATCAGCAAGAATTATATCAGGGTCGTTGATAAGAGCTCTTGCAATTACAACCCTTTGTTGTTCGCCTCCTGAAAGTTGGTGAGGCATTTTAAATCCTTTGGTAACAAGCCCAACTTTCTCGAGAACATCCTCAATTCTGCGATCCATAGCAATTTGATCTCGCCAGCCTGTTGCTTTCATCACAAATATAAGATTGTCTCTAACGTTCCTGTCATTAAGAAGCTGGAAGTCCTGAAAAACGATACCTATTTTTCTTCTGAGAAAAGGAATTTGGTTGGTTTTAATGCCGTTTAGTTTATAGCCTGCAACTTTAGCGAAACCGTCTTTTAAAGGAAGATCTGCATATAATATCTTTAAAAGACTGCTTTTCCCACTCCCGGTTCGGCCAATTAAATAGCAGAATTCACCTCTTTCAATATGTAATGTAACGTCAGTAAGAATTAAATGATCTTTTTGAAATACCGATGTGCCTTGTAACTCTATAATTGTATCTAATGCCATGCCCGTTTGTTGTTTTAGAACGCTGTAAAATTAAGGTTTTTATTTTTTAAAACAAAAGACAGCGTTTTTATTCTTGCTTTTTTGTTATTGTCACAAAAAAGTAAGGCAAAAAAGGGCTAGGCAAAACGATATTTCTCTTGTACTTTTTGGCTTGAACCAAAAAGTACCAAAAAGTTCAAAGCTTCGGATTTTTACCGACGAGCCTAAGCTCACTCCGCTGAAAAATTTGCAAGGCCTTGCTACGCAAGTCTCAAATTTTTCAAAATAGCTTCGTTTCGCTAATGCTCGTTACCGTTAAAAATCCAAGGCCATTTTTTTTAATCTTCAATCTTGCAAATCTTACGAATCTTCAATCTTATGAATCTTACGAATCTTCAGTCTTTTCAATCCACTAGCTCCAGAGGAGCGAAATGTCTATAGAAACAATTGCAGCATGAATTCAGGCGCTGCGCTATACAGTTTGTTAAATGCAAAAATGTTTATTGTCAGCGCAACGAAGAGAGCGTTTTGTTGATGTAGAGACGTGCCTGTTAGGCACGTCTCTACCGGAAATATCCGCAATCCACGTAGAGCCACGCCTGCAGGCGTGACTCTACATAATGGCACGTCTCATATACCAAAAATAAATTCAAAGAATTTTTTCAGAAAAATGTGGCTGCGCTATAGGTACTCCCTTTTTCCGATATGGGAAGGAGAGTTTTGGTTTTGGGGTGGAAATAGCTCTGAAAAATATTTTAGAGCAGTATATTTAAAAGCTTTTTTCAATATAAATATTGATCCCAAAACACTTTAATTAAATAAATTATTTAATCTAATTTGTTAATCTTCATAAGGGTAACAGGGCGCAATAAATAACTCTGACTCTTCTTCCATTATAAAAAACAATGTTTCATTTTTATTGCTTAATGTGATAGCAGAATGTGCATATATTGTAATTTCATATACAATTGTGTCATTACTTACCTTTCCAACATACCAACATGGAAAATATTGGCAAATATGATAAGCATATGTGCCATCAACTTCTTTCATGCTGCTTAGTAAGTTATGTGCGGATTCCTCATCAAAAAACCACTTATTACATTCTAAAAAATGTTTTCTTTGATGTTCTGGTTCCATATCAATTTTATTAATTCTTGTGAGATTTCCAATAAGCTTAAAGTCTAAGTAGCCAATATAAATATCTTTCTTTATTATTAGTGTATCATTATCGTTTGTTTTTCGATTTGCTGACTCACAGCTTAACGAAATAACACATATAGCAAAAAAAACAATTATGGTAAATTTATTCATGGTAAAATATGATTTTATCAATATTGATTTTTAACATCCTTGTCAAGAATATATTCACTGGGTGGTGTTGGGTTAATTATGCTTTTTAACGTCTCCTTTATTGCATTTAAAACCGTTCTTCCCTCTCCTTCTGTTTTTCTTGATACATCTTCATGCGGAAAAATATCACCCATGTCATAACCAAACTCTTTCATAATTGCTGCAACAGCATGAGCAGTACTTACTACCTGTTCATCAGTTAGACTTTCCCAACTAACCGTTTGCTGCCACTTACTGGTAGTATTACCATCTTTGTCTAAAGACCATCCAACAACTTCAATTCCAATAGAATTTTCGCTCGTCACATCACCCGTAGGCGGTCCAACATGATTTGTTTTCTTTTCTAAATTTGCTATCTGTGTGACACTACCATCTTTATCTATAACTAAGTGAAAACCAGGAACACCCTTTTTACTTATAGCTTCATTTATTGCACTGTTCGCTGTTGAACTAACTGTTCGATGTAAAACAATGTAATTAACATTGCTCATTTTGTGCCTTTCAACAGAGCTTTGTAAATTGTGAGTGACATTACTCCCTATTAATAATCCTTTAGACACTTTATATGGCCACATACCATCCGGGTCAATGAACAATAGAGGATTGTTAAAAGCATAGCTGTATGGACTTAAGTGATAGCCATTCTCCGCCAACGGATCCACCACATGCCACCTCCCAATCTGCGCATTATAAAATCTCGCACCGTAATCTAAACAATTTACGTGATTTTTTTGATGTTCACCGGATTTGTATATGC
>CAZRNU010000108.1:0-10675 GCA_964601515.1 uncultured Bacteroidales bacterium
AATTATTTTTATATTAATATTTAAAAATTCTTCTTTTAAATAAAAATTTTATTTTTCATTATTATTATGTTTTTTTTTTAAAATATAAATCTTCACCAATGTGCATTTATTTGCTTATTTTAAAATAACAAGATTATGATTTCCGGGGCCTCCCTGCCATATAAAAAATGGATATGTATTACCTTCATTAATTTGCCAAACCATTCCGAAATCAAATCCAACATAAGTCATTGATTGAACCATCTGCGCTGATGCATATCCTGTTGCATAAGCTCCTCCGGTTGAAGTTTGTTCAGAATGCTGAGTATCCCAATAATTAGAATTCATATTAAAATTACCGTCTTCAAATACTTCTCCAACAAAGCCTTTGTCTGATAAGCCACCCTCATTCCAAATAATACCATCAACACTATATACTTTACCAACAGAGTAGCATCTGGAAATTGAGCCCTGGAAATTGAGCCCTACAAATCCGCCAAATGCTGTATTTCCGCTACCAACCCTTGTGACACTACTATTGCTGTATGAATCTATAATGCTTGCATCGGAAATCTGGCCAACAAATCCACCCACATTATAATCACCTCTAACGTTTCCTATTGAGTATGAACCTCTGATTATTGTAGTATTAATTTGAACAATACCTACAAAACCTCCAACATCATTCAACCCATTTACATTTCCTTCAGAATAAGAGTTTATAATTTCAGACTCTAAAAGGTAACCTACCAAACCACCTACATAAAATGCTCCATTTACCGTTCCTGAAGCATTTGAGCCAATAATTGAGGAGCTATTAATAAGTTGACCAACCAGTCCTCCAATATTTGAAGCATTAAAAGCATTTACATTGCATTCTGAAGAGGAATTTGTAATATCGGTTGCTTCAGCATTACCAATTAATCCACCAAAGTTATCATCATGCATTACGAGACTTTCGTTTATTGTACCGGACACGTAACAATTTATGATTGCACTACCGAAGGCGTTTCCGACTAAAGCTCCGGTATTACCCATACCAACGACATTAATGGCAATAAGATTAACATTAGAAATCAGAGCACCATCTATACCTCCAAAGAAGCCAACATATAAATCATCTAATGCTCTATTAATAAATAAATCAGAGATAAAAAATCCGGCACCATCGTATGAACCTGTGAAAGGAGTTCCAAAGGTACCGATTGGAGAAAATCCCAGATAATCAGATATACCCTCATCAAAGTTCCAGTTAACAGTTTCTGAGGCATTAATATCACCGGTTTGAATAAAATGCTTATCCCAAAAAACAAAGTTTTCGCTTAAGAATTTCAAATCTTTAAGAGCAGCAATTTCGTATGGTTCGGTTTCAGTACCTTTACCACCTGAGAATAAACGAGGTATATTGTGCTCACCTGATTCAATTTGCCATTTATGAAATGGGTAAGAGTTGCCTTCATCTATATCCCATATATTTCCAAAGTCCCATCCAACGAAACTGCTCTGCTGCGTCATAGCATCATATTGCAGACCTGTTCCTCCGTCTGATGCTGTCTGACCTGAAGTTTGCATATCCCAGTAAGAGTTGGAAATTGTTGCATTAATTTGCACACCAATTAAACCTCCTCCCAATCCAGATTCAAGGATTTTACCAACGCTATAACAATTATTTATACTACCTCCATCTAAATACCCCACAATACCACCAACACTAATGTATGACTGAGGTAGAACAGTATATCTAAGAGTAACAGTACTATAAGCATTCTCTATAACAGTTCCAGGACCGTAAGCAGATCCTATTATTCCTCCTGCCCTTCCAAACCCAGGAACTTCTGAAACTGTTATAGTCCCAGTGCTAAAGGATTCCATAATATTTGCATCATAAGCCATGCCAAAAAACCCTCCTATAGATTCAGAAGATGCTATAATCTCAATATCCGTATTAGTTCTAGAAACAAAAATATTATTCATTTCACCTGAAATACCACCTAAATTACTATCACCTATTACTACCCCCTCAAAAGTACAATTAACAATATTGCTAAACCATGTCCTTCCTGCTAAAATACCAGCATAATTACCGCTATAAATACTTGCAACTGTCATTCTAACATTATTTATGTTTGCATCTTCAATCCAGCTAAACAACCCAAGCGTATGGCCAAATTCGTTATTGATATAAAGATTGGTTATACTATAACCGTTACCATCATATTCGAAATTTCCAACTGTGGAATAAGTTTCACCTATTGGAATCCAACCTTGTCCTTCATTATATGGGGCAACATTCAGGTCAATATCTGCAATTTGTCGGAAGAAAATTCTATCAACATTATCAGCCAAGACTATCCTAATATTTGACAGATGAGATGGAGTTTCAATTAAGTACGGGTTTATAAGGGTACCATCCCCTCCTGCAAAAAGAGGTTTAAAGTTATGGTCTCCAGGAGCACCCTGCCATAGAAGGAAAGGGTAAGTAACTCCTTCAACAATACTCCATGTATCCAAAAAATCCCAACCCACAAAACTAGAAGAAATCAACATATCTTCAGTAACCAGACCAATACCACCGGATGATGAAATAAGACCTGATGTTTCCATATCCCAGTATGAGAAATTAGCACCGGGACTGAAGCCGGAAACTAAACCGGAAACATTATTTGTTCCTACAACCAATCCTTTACTATAACATCTATTGATTGATGAAGAGCTGCCACTTGAACCACAAAGACCTCCAACATATGCAAAACCCTCAACATTTGCTGTGCTGTATGAGTCAGAAATTGAAGATGAATTTGTTATCAATCCGACCAGACCTCCGATAGAATTTAGCGCAATTATCTCTCCTGTTGAAAAACTCTTACTAATTTGTGACATTGTGAGATAGCCGGCTAAAATTCCGACATAATCTTTACCTATAACTGTAGAATTCATTAATCCAAGTTCTGAAATTACAGCATTATCAACATATCCAAATAGTCCAACATAATTATTCTCAGGTCTATTAATATGAAGTCCGCTTATAACTTTTCCATTACCGTTATAATTACCTGCGAATCTGCTAAAATAATCTTTGCCTATTGGAGCCCAACCAAAACCATTATTCCACTCGCTAGTTACTGATGCATCAATATCATAATCCTGTCTAAAGAACTGTCCTGAGAAAAGATTCCCTTTTTCAGAAGCTAAAGAGATCCACAATAAATCGGCTAATGATTCAATAATATATGGATTAGCTTCTATTCCCTCTCCATTTGGAGCTAAAGCAAAAATCTTTTCTTCTCCATATCCCACACCATAAGAACTAACCGCAAATGCCTTGACATAATATACTGCACCCTGAACCAGAGACAAAGAACTTATATCAGCAGAGAATACACCGGTTGCACTGGGAATTCCAAGTGGAATAATCAGATCGCTTGTTGTAGGATTTCCTTCCGTATTAATACAGAATCCATGTTCATACACCTGAGGATTTCCTAAGAATTTTAAATTACCATAAACAGATGCATTATTAATAGTAATGTTGCTTATGGAATCTGTAGATAAAAATGGCAAGTAATTATTTGCAGCATCAGGGTTTGCAGGATCTGACGGAAACTGAAAATTTAAATATGGATATTCGTTGTTTCTATCATTTCCGATATTCCATAGTTCATTCGGGCCAAGCCCTTTGAAATCCCATCCATATTGGACAAAGGTTGCCAAATCTTTCATTTCAGGCGTAGATTTTCCAATACCGCCGGCAGAAATTGCCACACCTGCTATGTCACTATCATAAAAAGAATAATTTACAGTAGATCCGAAATTTACAGCAATAAAGCCGCCTCCAACTAAACTTGATGTAATAATACCGGCGCTATAGCTATTTTCCACGTGTGAGTTTTGTTCAATTTGACCAATAAACCCACCTATATTATTAATACCGTCTACATTTCCAACTGAAAAACTATTAATAATTGTCATATCTCTGCTAAGACCTATAAAACCACCAATCTGGCTTGTACCTATGACATTTCCTATATTAAAGCAGTTTTCAACAACAGCTCTTTCAGCCCAGCCAATAAAACCTCCATTATAATAACCACAACCACCGCCACAACCATCATAAAAATATGAATCACCAATATTATAGCAATTCACAACATAAGCGTCCATATCTAAAAATCCGATAAAACCGCCGCTATGGTTATCGCCAATCATTGTTCCTGTGCTGTAACTATTTGAAATAATTGAACCGCTGTTTACAAACACTATAAATACACCTAAGAAGGAACTCCCATTAATTTCCACAGTCATATCTGCGGTTGAATAACAATCATTAACCGTTGTGTCATACGTATAAGCAATAAAACCACCGCTATCTCCATTTCCTGAATAAACTGAACCTTCATTATAGCAATTTTGAATATCGGCATATCTAACTTCACCAATAAAACCTCCCACAACAGCACCGGTAGCATTAAGATTTCCTGAATAGAAAGAGTTGTAAATTTGAACTATCCTGCCTTCAGCCCCATATACCTCTCCTATCAAACCACCGACATAACTTCCTCCACTCCCTCCGGTACCACCTGCATCTATATTACCTGTGAAAGAACAATTATTTATTGATGATGCATCAGCATTATCATAAATACTACCAATCAGGCCGCCAAAACTTGAATTTCCAATAATAGATCCCATTGCATGGCAATTGTTGATAAAGACGGCATCTCCTTCACCTAGCAAACTACCTGAATAGCTATAAACATTCAATGAAACATTCATAAGATTCACATTCTTTATGCTGGCACCAACTGCATACCCAAATAAACCCTGATTATTATCCTCCCTATCTATAAATACACCATCAATCATAAAACCACTGCCATTGTACGTGCCCATAAAGGCAAAATTTCCTTCCCAATCATATTCGCCAATTGGCACCCATCCCTCTCCTTCATTCCATGGTGCAATGCCCAAATAAATGTCGGCTGTTTGACTAAAAAACAATCCACTATTTTCATTCCCAAGATAGTTTCTGATATTATTGAGATGTCTTGCGTTTTTAATAATATATGGATTAACTTCAGAACCATCACCACCGCCAAAATCTCTAGCGAAGTTATGATCTCCGGGAGTTATCTGCCATCTAAGGAAAGGATAAGAATCATCTTCAAGAATATCCCAATCATTTTCAAAATCCCAATCAACAAAAGAGGCCACTTGCATCATAAGATCAGTTGTAAGACCAACCTCATCTCCTGCACTGGCAGGTTGTCCTGATTTATTAACATCCCAATATGAATTAGTTACATTAGCCTGACCAGAGTATACATTAGCGGTAAGACCGCCACCATTAATATCGCAGTTAACCACTGCAACAGAGTATGATTTATCAATATTTCCAGCCCATAAATCACCCACCAAACCACCACCATACTCCATAGCAGAAACAATTCCGGTAGCATAACAGTTTTGAATTAAGCCGAAAACTTCTCCAGCTAAACCACCAACACGACCATATCCATTTACTTCACCATTAAAATAAGAATTATTAATAATTGCGTTATTCATAACTATCCCAACTAAGCCTCCTATTCTGGAATAGGAAAACATTTCTGTTCCATTAACACTACCGGTAGCATATGAATTAGTAATAACAGACTCTCCGTCTAAAGAACCAATAAGAGCACCAACCTGATTACTTCCTGTAACATTCACATCAACAAGTGCTATATTATGAAATTCTCCATAAAGCTCACCTATACCAAATGAAGCACCAAATAAGCCAACCCTTTCCTTTTGAGGACGATTAATGGTAAGATTTTGAATTACAAAACCATTCCCATCGTAAACGCCTGTGAAAAATGTAGAGTATTCAGGGTCGTCCCAACCGTATTCACCAATTGGCTCCCAACCTGTACCTTCATTCCAAGGGGCAACACCAAGATCTATATTGGCAGTTTGCCTGAAGTGAGCGCCAAGGAAATTCCTCACATTATTAAGTTGAGCAGCATTAGCAACCAGGTATGGATCACCTTCCGTTCCTGATCCACCCTCAAAATCTTCAATTGGCAGTTGGTTTTTGATACAACGAACAGAATGCCCATAGTTTTTATTTTGAGAATAATTATAAAGAGTATCTTCCAAGAACGACATATAGAAGTATGATGTATTAGCTCCCAGATCATCAGCACTCCAGAAAGATGCGCTTTGACCTAAATATTCAAATTGACTCCATGTTTCTCCCCAAATACTGCGATTACCTCCGGGCAAAGCACCAAAACCAAATTCATCAGAAGCACCAGCATTAGGGTGTAACCATCTTGGATGTTGATCAGGGTAAATACTTGTAGCTTTCAATTTTCCTGCAGCTACATTACTATTTCCAACGGCATTCATGTCAACGAATAAAGTAAGCTCATTCCAGTCAATGTCATTAGGAACACGCCAATCAGTAGGGCAAAGACCTCTTGCATCATTTACGGCATGCCAATTATAAAGATTACCATAATTTACATCCATTTTAATCTCACCTTCACTTGGATGATAAGTATATGCACCAAAGTCTGAAACATTTTGCCAAGAATCGTAAACATCATAAAATGGAATAAAACTTCCATCAGAATTATATTGAATAACTCTTAAATTTTCAGCCATCCAAATTTGATTGCCAATTTTCACGGTATTATAAACATTTCCTCCTATGTCGGCTACAGTTCCAAAATATGTTTTAAAAGAAATCTCATTTCCATAAAAATGCGTACCATCTATTGTAGCAAAAGCTCTGACGAAGTATTCGGAATTCCGAGTCAACCCATTTAATTCAAATTTGACTTCAGCATCTATATTGTAATCTAATACCAAGCCATCATTCATTTCAATTGAAGGCTCCGGCATCTTGCTCCAAACCAAACCAACAGCATCTGGTTTATTTCCTCTCTCATAAATAACACTTGCGGTTGCGGTTGCAGAGTTTTGCATAACATTTTTAACTCTATGCGTTGAAACAATAGGGTCTCCTGAATGCATAATACATCTGATACTTAATCCATCCTGGTTACCCCATTCTGTAGTACCATAAGAATAGTTAACGGCCTCTGTATCGTAAGTCAGATAAATTGTAGTTTTTCTGTAATCATCACCTTCAACCGGAGTTGTAGTTCTTGACCAGAAGTGGGCGCCAGGTGTTGTATTACTGGAAATGCCATAGTAATAGCCGGACAAACCTTGAGAACCGGCAGGGACAGCAGAGAATCCACTTGAATTTGAGGCAGTTACCGGATCGTTAAACAGCCAATATCCATTGCCATGATTATCTGGATTAGTATCAATAGTTTTCATCTTACCCCCGGCAACCCCATCGCCACCTAGTTCAGTAAATAGCAAATTCCAATCAGACATTTCAGGAACTTTCCATCCAACCGGACAAACATTATAATTTGAATCATCAACAACAGCATAGGAATACACTAACCCAAAATCATATGCAAAATCCCCGGGAATAGGGTTATAAGTGTAATATGTTATACCTGCATTTTGTGGTTCATGGGCACTTTCCGGAGAAATCTCTAATATGCCAACACCATTATTAAACCTTGTTGTTTCCAGATTTCTTCCCATCCAGAATTGCGTTCCAATTTTAATAACATCATAGCTATTGTTATCGATATCTTTTACTGTGAAAGCTGAAAATTTAATGCCATCACTATAAAAAATTCCTACTTCATTCTCAGCGAATGCTCTAACATGATATTCAACACCTGGATTAAGGTTGTCAATAACTTGCGAATAATATCCAATATCAGAATCAAAAGATTCATAAAAACTATAATATTCGCCAGGTAATAATGTTGGCAGGGTATCCAACCCCACAACAAATCCCTTTCTATAAAATGTATTAAATGGTCCTTCTCCGATATAAACAAGGTCAGAAGCTAATTCGACATTATCCAAAATTTCATTAGAAACCATTTTTGGCATTCTAACTTTGGGCCAACCATTGTTCCAGATACACCTTACTGAAGCACCCTTGTTTTGAGCAATACCTCCGGCAAATCCTAAAAAGCCCGTATAATTATTTAATATCATATTATCTGAAGTTCCTGAAGTCCAATAGGCAGTAGAAATACCTATATCCCAAAATTCCCCAAAAGCATTCCTAAACCCAGCCGGCAAAGCTGAAAAACCTGACTGATTAGTTGCACCTTCATTGGGAGAATTCCACCTTGGGTGAGGCTCCGGCTCAGTGCGAGTATCTTTCATTAAGCCACCTACTTCAGTAACTGAGTATTCAGTTTTAAGGAAATTATCCAACACCATCCAATCTTCAAAGTTTGGCACTCTCCAACCAGGTGGACATATATCATCTGTTTCAACAGCATAATAATTATATAAAAGCCCGTAAGCTTCCTTCATGTCTTCGTGTGATTCTATCCCGGGTACTTCAACATATGGATATAACGAATAGGCACCAACCGATAATTCAGTCCATTCTTGACTTGTAATAGTAGTATAAATAGGATCGTTACTGTTGTATTTCGTAGTTTTCAAATTAGATTTTAACCATTTTTGATCTCCAATTGTGATAACATCATAGACATTATTATCAGCATCTATAACAGTTTCAGGTAATGGCTGCATCAAAACAATTTTAGAATTCATGCCCTCATAAACTTCAACAACATCGCTTAAATCTTCATAACCTTCTGCACTAACGGTAAATGTATACTCACCCGGAAGTAATTGGACCCATGCAACACCATCTATGCCTGTGTGCCAAATAAATTCGGTACCAAAATCTATGGCAGCATTATCAATTGGGAATAAGTTATTGATATTTAAAACATTAAACTGAACATCAATTACTTCAGGATCAAACTCAGTAACAAATGAAATTTCTTCACCGTAAGCAACACCGGCTTCATTCACAGCATATGCTCTTATGAAGTATTCTTTGTCGTGTAATAAGTTTGTTAAAACAGAAGAAAACGAACCAAGTCCTGTACCCTCAGTTGAATATCCCAAATTATTGCTTAAATCTGAATTGGGAGATATTCCCCAAACAAATCCACGTTGAGTAACACTACCTCCTCCTTCATATGACACGGAAGCATTAGCGATTGCCGAATTTGTTGTTATATCTGTTACACTTATAGTAAAGACCTCAGGTAAAACAACCGGGGTTTCAAAACTAAGCACCTCACCATAACTTACACCTGCATTATTTCTAGCAAAAGCTCTTGCATAATAAGTAGAGCTGGGTATAAGCAAAGAAATGTCAATATTTGCTGTAAATGGCTCTTCTTCAATAAATACTGAAGGAACTAATGTCCCTCCTGTTTCGGCAACCGGATGAGTATTATAAAAAAAGCCAACCTGAGTAATTGCACCTCCTCCGTTATTTGTGACTGAGCCGGAAAACTCAATTTTCTCAACTATTTCGTTCACAAAGACAAGCAGTGTATTAACTTGAGGCCTAAAAACAATATTTCCACCAATATTAGTATCCCCTCCGATTAATATATTGTCTTCTGTAACTATAGTAGTTGTTAAAACTGTTGAATCACTCAAAACTTTGAAAAAAGTATCTGGAGCCTTTTCTTTTTGAGAAGTGAAGCCTCCAACAGCAAAGCCACCTCTTCCACTTTTTGTCTCTTCTTCTGTTTGAATATATACTCTAACCGAGTCTGTATTAACCAGAAAGAATTCTGATGGAAAATCCTTTTCAGTAGTAAAACCACCAACTGCAAAACCACCGCGACCTGATTTATTATCAGGATTCGAAACATTTACCACAACACCATCTTGATAAACAGACAATACTCTGTGATTATCTTTATTTTCAACAACCATAATCGGCTGATTAACATCTTCATTACAGCCACCCCAAGTTGGTATTCCATTGCAAAGAACTAATGCAGTACCATCTTTTCCAGCGTTTATAGTTACCCACTTGTTTCCATCCCAATAATATAGATTACCTTTGTCTAACCCAGCTGTAATACTCTCTGTAGTTTTGGCATAAAGAGAATATGGCACGCTCATAATTTCAGTAATTACTGAAACTGTGTAATTTTCGCCTCCACTAAGATCAACTTCAGCTTTAACATAATATGGGCCTTCAAGCCAGTTGACAGAAGCGATATTTCCGTTGGGCTGACCATTACCAATTACAATTGTTGCAAGTCCGTTGATGTTAGTTTTTGCCGAATGAGTCTCAGAATAAACCAACTCTCCTTCGACACTGGTCTTTAATATGCTTATTTTTATTCCAATATCAGTGTTTTTAACCAATTGATTTTCAGAATCTCGCAGTATTATTTGATAAGAAAACTTATCAGGAGATTGAGAATTGGCATTCTGAACTAATGCAATATTGAAAAATAAGATTAAGAATGATATTAACTGAATTGTAGAATTCTTTCTCATTTGTCGTAGGTTTAATTGTGGGTAAAAGTTATTTTACTATTGTTCATCGCTATTATAAAGCAAATAAAATTAGTATATTTTTTTGATTACTTTTGTAAAAATCTTTAACAATTTTTATACTAACTAATTTTACAATATTATGAATGCAATAACTAAAATACTCACGCTTGGATTGGCTTTATTAATTTCATTTTCAGCAACAAGTCAAAACTGCAATTATTATTATCCGCTTACGGAAAATGCAAAAATGCAGTATCAGTCATTTGATTCAAAAAAC
>CAZRNU010000109.1:0-10592 GCA_964601515.1 uncultured Bacteroidales bacterium
GATATCTTAGGTCGAATGTTATTATTTGGAAACTCTAATGTATAATGAGTATAATCAATAATTGTATTGATTGAAAATTGATAATTGGTTATCTGGTCATCAAAAAAGCCATCAATATATTCTGAGTTCCTTAATTGAGAGGGCTGCCAATCTGAATTGCAGTGAATAATTGTATAATAGAAATTTTTATAATCTCCATCCAAATCATCAAACTTTAAAATCATTGTCTCGCTTGAATTGTGTCGAATTAAAGGAGGTGATAATTCAAATCCTTTTTTATAAAACAAAATTGTTTTAATGTTGTTGTTATAAACAAAATCTCCATACTTTAGAAAATTTTCCTGAAAATAATCATCGCTAGGAGGTTGGTTATTTGCTTGATTATTAGCTGATAAGCTGGGGTAGGATGATAAAATAAATGAAATAAATAAAAAGAAACAGGTAAATAGGACTTGAAATGCCTGAACATTATTTATTTTTGTTGCCATTTTAGTCATTGAGTTTATTGTTTTATAAAATGATTTTTAAATCAAGCATATCAAAGTTATAATGCTATTCTTATAAAATTATTTTGATGATATGAAAATATCTATAATTTTGTGTTTGTAAAGGCTATAAAAAACCAGGCACTAATGATGTCAAAAGTAATAAAAATACGCAAGGGGTTAAATATCCCAATAATGGGAGAGGCAGAAAAAATTCTTACAACTCTTCAACGATCAGATGTATATTCAATAAAACCTACTGATTTTCATGGATTAACGCCCAAAATGTTAATTAATGAAGGTGAAAAAGTCAAAGCAGGTACACCTTTGTTTAAGGATAAGTATAATGAAGATGTAATTTTTACTTCTCCTGTAAGTGGTATTTTTTCCGGATTAATCAGGGGCGATAAGAGAAAGATTCTTGAGGTGCAAATTATGCCTGAAGAAACAGATGATTATATTGATTTTGGTGCTGGAGATCCGTTGTCGTTAAATAGGGCAGAAGTTGTTAATAAAATTCTTCAAAGTGGTTTATGGCCTGTAATTCGTCAAAGGCCATACTCTATAATTGCAAAGCCAAAAGACAATCCTAAAAATATCTTTGTATCGGCTTTTAGCTCAGTTCCATTAGCTCCTGATCTTGATTTTGTTGTGAATGGGCAGGAAACAACTTTTCAAACAGGATTAAATGCTCTTTCAAAACTAACTGAAGGCAAAGTGCATCTTTCTCTACATGCTGATAATTCAACTTCTAAAGCATTTACAGAAGCTAAAAATGTTGAAGTTCACTTTTTTAAAGGGCCTCATCCGGCAGGAAATGTTGGTATTCAAATTCATCATATAGATCCTATTAATAAAGGAGATGTTATATGGTATTTGGATGTTCAGGGTGTAATAATGATTGGCAGATTGTTTGAAAAAGGAATATATGATGCAAGAAAAATTGTTGCTTTAGTGGGTTCGGAAGCAATTAATAGAAGATATTTTAAACTCATAAATGGAGCATGTGTTAAATCTGTTGTAGAAAACAATTTAGCTCAGAATAATACCGATGAAATTAGAATTATCAGTGGAGATGTTTTAAGTGGGAATATAGTTGAAAAAGATGGATTTGTTGGGTTTTATGATCAAATGATTAGCGTTATTCCTGAAGGAACTAATGCTGAGTTTGTAGGATGGATTACTCCTCAGTTTAATAAATTCAGTATCTCACGAACATTTTTCTCTTTCCTAACTCCCTGGAAAAAATATAGAATTAATACAAACATAAGAAGTGGCGAAAGGCCTTTTGTTGTTACAGGTCAATACGAGAAGGTTCTTCCTATGGATATTTATCCCGTTCAATTGTTGAAAGCTATTTTGGCAGGCGATATTGAATTAATGGAAAAACTTGGTATTTACGAAGTTGCACCTGAAGACCTTGCTCTTTGCGAATTTGTGTGTACTTCAAAAACTGAAGTTCAGCATATAATTCGTGAAGGTCTTGATTTGATAAAAAAGGAATTTGAATAAAAATATATGTTTTTGTAAAATTGTTGAACCAAAAACTATTAAAAATTGAAAGCTTTAGAAAAACTTGTAAATAAAGTAAAACCAAATTTCGAAAAGGGCGGTAAGTTGTATAAATTGCATCGCACATTCGAAGCCTTCGAGACTTTTCTTTTTGTTCAGGGCAAGGTTACATATACCGGCAGCCATATCAGAGATGCAATTGATATGAAAAGAACGATGATGTTTGTAATAATTGCACTTATGCCGGCAATGTTATTTGGCATGTGGAATGTCGGGTTTCAGCATTACAATGCGCTAGGATTATCTGACGCGAGTCTAATTGACAGATTTCTGTTTGGGCTTTTTAAGGTACTGCCTATAATAGTAGTGTCTTATGTTTCAGGTCTTGCTGTGGAATTTGTTTTTGCAACCATTAGAGATCACGAAGTTAATGAGGGGTTTCTTGTTTCAGGTATGTTAATTCCTCTTATTGTTCCGGTTACAACACCACTTTGGATGGTAGCCTTAGCTACTATTTTTGCTGTTATTATCGGTAAAGAAGTTTTTGGTGGAACCGGTATGAACATCGTTAATCCCGCACTTCTTGCTCGTGCATTTTTGTTTTTTGCTTATCCGGCTTATATGTCGGGTGAAGTTTATACTGATACTACCTTAAAAGCCGGGCAAATGCTTGTGGACGGATTCTCAGGAGCAACACCTCTTTCTTTTGGGGCTCTGGCTGCAGGCGGACAATTGTCATTGGCTGAATTAAATTCTTCACTGCCATCCGTATTGGAAATGTTTATAGGTAATATTCCGGGCGTAATTGGTGAAACATCTACTCTTGCAATTTTGCTTGGAGCCATAATTCTTGTTCTTACCGGAATAGGTAGTCTCAGAATTATGCTATCAGTTGTTGCCGGTGGATTGTTTATGGGTGGTATCTTTAATATTTTTGCCGTTAATCCTTTTATGGAAATGCCTGCTTATTACCACCTAATGTTAGGTGGGTTTGCTTTTGGGGCTGTTTTTATGGCTACTGATCCTGTTACAGCTTCTCAAACAGGTATCGGCAAGTATATATATGGATTTTTAATCGGTGTTATTACCATATTAATTAGGGTCGTAAATCCGGCTTATCCTGAAGGTATGATGTTGGCTATACTTCTTATGAACGTCTTTGCGCCACTTATCGACCATTATGTTGTTCAGGCTAATATTAAGCGTAGGCTTAAAAGAATGAATTCGTCAACTGTTAAAGTTTAATGTGTAACAATTGAAAAAGAAAAACTATGTATAGTAACAAATATATTTTTCTATATGCTAGCGCAATGGTTGTAATTGTAGCTGTTCTGCTTTCTGTAGCGGCTACTGTCTTAACTCCATTTCAAGAGAAAAATGTCAGAATTGAAAAAATGCAGAATATTCTTTCCTCAATGAGTGTTGAATCAACAAAAAAGAATGCCGAAGAAATTTTTGCAAAGCATATTATTGAATCTAAGGTAGTCAATTATATCGGAGAATCTATCCCCGGCGATGCTTTTGAAATTGATTTACTTGAAGAAAATAGAAAAGATATCTCATTAAGAAGATTGCCCATTTTTGTGGCATTGCTTAATAGCGATACATTATATGTAATCCCATTGCATGGAGCCGGTTTGTGGGGGCCTATTTGGGGATATGTAAGTCTTAAATCTGATCTAAATACTATTATGGGTGCAAATTTCGACCATGCCTCAGAAACTCCCGGACTTGGTGCTGAAATATCTACCCCTGTTTTTGAAATACAATTTACAGAAAAAAAATTATACGATAAAAACGGGGTATTTCGCTCTGTTAAAGCTATCAGAGGTGGAGCAGATGAATCTGATGATCACGGCGTTGACGCTATCTCCGGTGGCACAATTACTTCCAATGGACTTAATTCAATGCTGGAGGAAGGAATAAAAGTTTATGAACCATTTTTCAAAAAACTCAAGGATATATGAGTGATAACAATATTCAAAAAAGAGAACCTCTGTTTTCAATGAAAAACAGACGACTTCTTTCCAATCCAATTGGAAAGGAAAACCCTATTACAGTGCAAGTTTTAGGTATTTGTTCTGTTCTGGCAATTACTGTACAACTCAAAACGTCATTAGTGATGGCCTTATCTGTTGTTGCAGTAATGGCATTAGCAAACGTAATCATTTCATTGCTTAGAAAAACTATTCCGCCAAGAATCAGAATTATCGTTCAACTTATCGTTATTTCAGCACTTGTGATATTGGTAGATCAGATTCTTAAGGCATTTGTTTACGATGTTAGTCGTCAGTTGTCGGTTTTTGTCGGACTTATCATCACAAACTGTATTATTATGGGTCGACTAGAAGCGTTTGCCTTAAGTAATAAAGTTTGGCCATCTTTCCTCGATGGTATTGGTAATGCTGCAGGATATGGTGCAGTGCTTCTGGCTGTCGGATTTATTAGAGAACTTTTTGGTTCAGGCAGCATTTTTGGATACAAGGTAATACCCCAAGCTTTTTATGATATGGGCTATGTAAATAATGGGCTTATGATTTTGCCTCCAATGGCTCTCATTACTGTGGGTGTAATTATCTGGGCTCACAGATCAAAAGACAAAAGCCTTGTTGATATAAGTTAGTTTTTAATTATAATTGAAAAGTCATGGAAGAATATCTAAATATTTTTGTAAGGTCAATCTTTGTAGACAACATGGTGTTCGCATACTTTCTTGGTATGTGTTCTTATCTGGCTGTTTCAAGAACAATAAATACATCTGTCGGACTTGGACTTGCAGTAATTTTTGTTTTGGGAATAACTGTTCCGGTTAATTACTTGCTTGAAAACTATGTGCTTGGAAAAGGTGCACTTGCATGGTTGGGACCTCAATATGCTGATGTAAACCTTAGCTTTCTCACATTTATTATGTTTATTGCTATTATCGCAGCCATGGTTCAGCTTGTTGAAATGGTTATAGAAAAATTTAGTCCTGCCTTATACAGTAATCTTGGTATTTTCCTTCCTCTTATTGCTGTAAATTGCGCTATACTTGGAGGTTCTTTGTTTATGCAGCAAAGAAATTATGCCAATATTGGTGAGGCAGCTACTTTTGGATTAGGAAGTGGAATTGGCTGGTTCCTAGCTATTGTGGGAATTGCTGCAATTCGAGAAAAAATTAAATATTCAAATGTGCCGGCTCCTTTAAGAGGTCTTGGTATTACTTTTATAATTACCGGCCTTATGGGTATTGCCTTTATGAGCTTTATGGGAATTCAGTTGTAATATGCTTGGTAAATAGCTTAGATTTATTTACAGAGTAGTTTTGTGTTGATTAATGAATATAAAAAAATCTGAATATGATGCTTCTGGAAATTGGAAACTTTGGAATAATTGGACTTAGTATTGCAATATTTTTTATTGTTATGCTTTTGTTAGTTGCATTATTGCTTTATGCAAGAGCCAAGCTAGTTCCGAGCGGCCCTGTGAAAATTGTTATTAATAATGATAAAGAGCTTGTTGCTGACTCAGGTAGTACTTTACTTAATACTTTAGCTCAGAATTCTATTTATCTCCCAAGTGCCTGTGGCGGCGGTGGAACTTGTGCTATGTGCAAATGTCAGGTGTTTTCCGGTGCCGGAAGTATATTGCCAACAGAAGTTGGATATTTCACTAGAAAACAAATTCAGGAAAACTGGAGGCTAAGTTGCCAGGTGAAAGTTAGGGCCGATCTTGAAATTGGTATCCCAAAAGAAATTTTTGGAATCAAAAAATGGGAGTGTGAAGTTGTTTCAAATGACAATGTTGCAACCTTCATTAAAGAATTTGTTGTAAAATTGCCTGAAGGTGAAACTCTTGATTTCAAATCCGGCGGATATATTCAGATAGATGTTCCGGCTATAGAAGTTGACTTTAAAGATATTCAAGTAGATAAGAAATTCCGCGAAGATTGGGATAAATTTAAGATGTGGGATTTGAAAATGAAAAATCCTGAACCAATTTTCAGAGCATATTCTATGGCTAACCATCCTGCAGAAGGTAATATTATTAAACTTAATATTAGAATAGCTACTCCACCTTGGGATGGTAAAAATGGGAAATTTATGGATGTAAATCCAGGTATATGTTCTTCTTATGTGTTTTCTCGTAAGCCCGGAGATAAAGTGATTATTTCAGGCCCTTATGGCGAATTCCATATTAAAGATACAGAAAAGGAAATGGTTTATATTGGAGGTGGTGCCGGTATGGCTCCTCTTCGCTCTCATATTTTCCATCTTTTCCATACATTAAAAACGAATAGAAAAGTGTCATACTGGTATGGTGCTCGTTCTAAAAGAGAAGTTTTTTACGAAGAAGAGTTTAGAAAAATTGAAAAGGATTTCCCCAATTTTAAATTCAATATTGCATTATCTGAACCATTACCTGAAGATAAATGGACAGGTTACACCGGATTTATTCATCAAGTAGTGCTTGAAAACTATCTTAGCAAACATATTGAGCCGGAAGAAATCGAATATTATCTTTGTGGGCCTCCTGTTATGAATGATGCTGTATTAAAAATGCTTGACAATCTTGGAGTACCTGATGAAAATGTCGATTTGGATGATTTTGGAGGGTAGAACTTAAGATTAAATAATGAACAACGAACGCAAGTCGGCTGCGCAAAAAGTTACCTGGATTGGCTTCTTTGCGAATCTTCTGCTAATGGTTTTTAAACTGTTTGCAGGGATTATTGGGCGAAGCTCTGCAATGATTGCAGATGCTATACACTCCCTTAGTGATTTTGCAACTGACCTTGTGGTAGTTTTTGGAATAAATATTTCCTCTAAGCCTCTCGATAGAACACATAAATACGGTCACGGTAAAGTAGAAACTCTTGCAACTGCTTTTATAGGAATTGTGCTATTTGGAGTAGGAGCGGGGATTGCATATTCAAGTATTATCAAAATTCATTCTCATTTTTATGCTGAAAAAATTGTCCAACCCGGAATGCTGGCTTTTTATGCTGCTATTTTTTCTATCATAATAAAAGAAATACTTTTCCAATACACAATTAGAATAGGGAAAAAGATAAAAAGCAGTGTAGTTCTAGCTAATGCATGGCATCATAGAAGCGACGTTTTCTCATCTATTGGGACACTCGCTGGTATTGGAGGTGCAATTTTTTTTGGTGAGAAATGGGTTATTCTTGATCCTATTGCTGCACTGGTTGTGAGTTTCTTTATTTTTAAAGTAGCATTCAAAATAGCAAAAGAAGCAATTTTGGAGCTAATTGAGACTTCATTACCCAAAACAGACGAACAGGAAATATTGCAAATTGCAAAAGCTGTTGAAGGCGTTTATAATCCTCACGATTTGAAAACCCGCAAGATTGGAAATGTAATTGCAATTGACCTTCATATAAATGTGAAAGGCAGCCTTAATGTAAAAGAAGCTCACGATATTACTGTGGTTTTAGAAGATAACCTTAGAGTTGTTTACGGCGAAGAAACTTTTATTTCTATACATGTAGAGCCACTTGATTAATTAATAGTATTTCAAATTCGAAAAAATGAAAAAAATTGTTGTTTTAGTATCTGTAATATTACTTCTCATATCATGCAGCAGAAGAGAAAAAGCATTGCAGAATATTATAATAAGAGGAGAAGTTTTTGGAACAATTTATTCTATTTCATACTTTAGTTCTGATGGAAAGAATTATAAAAATGAAATTGACAGCCTGTTTAATGAGTTTAATAACTCACTTTCTTATTACCAACCTCAGTCTTTTCTTTCACAAATAAATAGAAACGAAACCAATATTCCTGATAAGTATTTTTTGACGGTGTTTAATAAAGCATATCAAATATCTGAGGAGACCAATGGTGCATTTGATGTTACAGTTACTCCGCTTGTAAATTTGTGGGGTTTTGGTTTTGAAAAAAAAGCTGATGTAACGAAAAAGAAAATTGACAGCGTTCTCGTATTTGTAGGATACAACAAAGCAAGAATCGAGTCCGGCAGTATTGTTAAAGATGATCCTAGAGTTATGTTCGACTTTAATGCAATAGCCAAAGGATATGCTGCTGATATAATTGGAGAGTTTCTGGAGATGAAAGGTGTGAATTCATTTATGGTTGAAATAGGTGGAGATTTAATTGCCAAAGGATTAAAGCCGGGAGAGAAAAAATGGAGAATAGGTATTGAAAGACCTGCTAAAGAGTTTGATGATCCTCAGGATTGGCAATTCTTAATAGAACTGCATAATCAAGCTGTAGCCACATCAGGCAATTACAGAAGGTATTACGAAAAAGATGGAGTGAAGTATTCTCATACAATAACACCTCAAACAGGATATCCGACAGAAAATACTCTTCTTAGTGCATCTGTTATTGCCAATGATGCTATGACTGCGGATGCTTATGCTACTGCTTTTATGGTAATGGGATTGGAGAAAGCCATTGAATTTGTGGAAGCTAAAGAAGATATTGAAGCATTCTTTATTTATTCCGGTAAAAACGACATACTTGAAACGTATAAATCTTCAGGAATTGAAGTAATAGAAAGAGAGAAATAATTATTATTTTTTCTCAATTATAAGGTTCTCACAGTCATTTTCTTTTTCAGAGGAGCAAGAACATGGCCTTGCTTTGCCGGTTTCAGGGTCGAATGAGCTGCCGCAGGTTTTTGTAAACTGTTCACCCGGCTTAATAAACATTTTTATTGCTATGCCGCCAATTGCTATTGCCAATAGTATTATTGCAAAAATTATTATTTCCATTTGTTCTAAATTTATTTAGCAATGAAACAATTTAACTCAGCCATTGTTTAAAATTCTAAACCTAATAATGTGATATCATCAATTTGATTAAACGAAAATCCTTCAAATGGACTAATCCATTTATTTAGGGCGTTTTCAATGGCATTATGTTGTTCTCTAATTGTTAATGTAGATGTTGAAGAAATTATTTCTTTTAACTGTCTCGACATAAATTTCTTTTCTTCCGGTCCACCAAACTGATCTAATATTCCATCAGTAAACATGTAGGCTCTATCGCCTTTTTCAAAGCTGAATTTGTGATAGGTAAATTCGTTCATTCTCTGGCTAATAGCGATTGTCATTTTATCCGGTTTAATAACTTCAATTTTGTCATTGTTTGAATCTTCGAAAACTCCGTTTTGTCTAAAAATCCAAATAGGCAAACCGGCGCCTGCCCACAAACATTCGTTTTTACTTTTGTCGATTGCCAGGAAGCTTATGTCCATTCCATCGTTTTGAGAACCTTCTGCTGATGATTGGTCTAGGGCATCAATAATTGAAGCACGAAGATGATTAAGAACCTGAGCCGGATTGTTAACGTCTTTTTTTCTGACAATTTCATTTAAAAAGCTAACACCCAACATGCTCATAAAAGCTCCAGGTACTCCATGTCCTGTGCAATCGGCTACTGCTACAAATAACCAATCTCCAATACTGGTAGCCCAGTAAAAATCTCCTGAAACAACATCCTTTGGTCTGAAAAGCACAAAATGATCTCCGATAATTTGATCAATTTTATTGTCTTTTGGCAGTACTGCAGTTTGAATTCTTTTTGCATATCTTATTGATGACTCAATCTTCTCCTTCTGAATTTCAATATGCTCCTTTTGTTTTATTACCATGCTATGTTGCACCTCTATTTCTTCCTTTTGAGCGTTTATCTCTTCATTGGCTTCCATTAACATAGCATTCTTTTCAGTGATTATGTTGTTGCTGCGCTTTTTTTGCTGATATCCCGTGAAAATGAAAACCACTAAAACAATTAGCAGAATTGAACCGGCAATAAAAAATGAAATCTGAGTTCTTTGCCTTTTGTTTTCCAAATCTTGCTTTTCTATAATAAGATTTTGATTTTCTATCTCCTGCTGTTTTTTTTCTGTTTCATACTTAGTTTGCATTTCCGTCAAAGCTTGTGTCTTTTCATCGTTAAACATTTGCTTATTGGTAGTAATGTATATCTCCGCATATTTTAATGCTTCTTTATAATTGCCAATCCTTTTAAAAGCCTTGAGCATGTTTTCTGAAGTGTTATTTTGAACAGGTATTGCGCCTATCTCGACAGCCAATTGATATGATTTATTCCCGTAAAAGATTGCCTTGTTGATGTTGTCATCAAAATCAGCGCCCGGAACAGAATCTGCTATAATTAAGTGTAGGTTTGATATGTTGTTAAATACTATTGCCATCCCATTCTTATCTCCCAACTCTTCATCAATTTTTAAAGCTTTTTGATAAAAAGTAATTGATTTTGCATAATTGCCAAGGCTTCTGTAAATATTACCAAGATTTGTGTAGCTTGATGACATCCCAAGCCGATCGGATAATTCTTCTTTAATTTGCAAAGATTTGGTATGAAAATCTAGTGCTTTTTCGTAATCCTTTAAGTCAGAATAAATAATTCCAAGGTTGTTATATCTGGCTGCCATTCCTCTCTTATCTCCAAGCTCTTCAACAAGCTTTAAGGAAAGTTCGAGATATTTTATTGCACTTTCATAATCTTCCTGGTTTTGATATATTAAACCAATATTGTTGTACGCTCTTGACATACCTTCTTTATTCCCTGCTTCTTCATTAACTTTCAAAGATTTAAACTGATA
>CAZRNU010000110.1:0-10542 GCA_964601515.1 uncultured Bacteroidales bacterium
AAAACAACAAGTGCACAGATTAGCTGGGGCGGAATCCCTTTCTCTTTAGATGTTTCAATCCCGGACAACAAAAAAAATAATGACTTCCAAAGTGATTACAAGTTGAAAGACATTGTAGCTTATGAGATTATTGCTGACTATGACTGGAGTTCAATTTATCAAGAAGATGAATTCAACGACGTTATTGGAAAGCCAAAAAGAACCGGAGTTGACGTAATTGTCGGATTAAACCCGAACAATTCAGGCACATGGGAACAACTGCCTGACGGAAGATTATTGTGGAGAATAAAAATTGTTTCTCCCGAAGCAAAATCTTTAAGTATAATTGTTGACGATTTCAACCTTCCTGAAAACTCGAGATTATTTGTTTATGATGAAAACTACAATAATATTTTAGGATCTTTTGATTATCGCAACAACAATGCTGAAAGAATATTCACGACACACCTATTACCCGGAAACACTATTATAGTTGAATATGAGCAGTTTCCAATAAAAGGCGTTGATAATTCTTATGCATCAGCAGATTTTAGTTTTAATATTGGAAGCTTATTATATAACTATTTGAACGGAGGTCCTTTTGATGTTGAAAAAAATCTTGGAGCATCAGGCCCTTGCATGGTAAACGTAAATTGCCCTGAAGGAACTGATTGGCAAAAAGAAAAGCGGGGAGTCGCAAAAATTATTTTCAAAGTTGGAAGCTCTTATTATTTGTGTTCAGGTAGCCTTATAAACAATACCAGCCAAAATGCAACCCCATATTTCCTGACAGCTGAACATTGCGGAGGTGAAGCTTCAGCTGCAGATAGAAATATGTGGCAATTTTATTTCAACTACGAACGTCCGGGCTGCCCCAATACCGGCACACCACCAAACAATATGCTTACAGGGGCAAGCTTAAAGGCTCTTGGTCTGCTAAATGGCGGTTCCGACTTTCAACTTCTTACTCTGAACTCCTCTCCTTCTTCTTCTTGGAACCCTTACTTTAACGGATGGAGCCGTAGCACTACAGGAAGCTCCTCTGGTGTAAGTATTCATCACCCTTCAGGTGATGCTAAAAAGATTTCAACCTATACCTCATTGCTAACCTCAGCAACTGTTACTGTTGATGGTGAAACTATGGCTACAAACTCAGCCTGGAGAGTTGTTTGGAAACAAACTGCTTCAGGGCACAGTGTAACAGAAGGTGGTTCATCCGGTTCACCAATTTTCAACAACAACAAACAAATTGTTGGTTCACTCACAGGAGGAGGTGCAACATGCTCAAACACAAGCGCTGCCGATTATTATGGAAAATTTGATTATCATTGGGAGTCGAATGGAACAACAAATGATAAAAAACTAAGACCATGGCTCGACCCGGCAGGATCAAACCCCATAACCTTAAACGGATACGACCCTTATAATGAAGACGATGACAATGAAGTAATTTTTTACGAAGGATTTGAGAGCGGATCAATCCCAAGCGGATGGACTCAAGTTCAGGAAACTGGAGCACTAAATTGGACAGTCGGCATCGGAAATGATGCCGGATACCCCGCAAGTGCATACAGCGGAGCAAAAAATGCATACTTCAAAATTGTTACTGATGTTCACGTGGGTTATAAAACAAAACTAATTACCCCTCCAATCAATATCCCATCAGGCAGTACTTCAATACTAACATTCTACATTCATAATCAGGAGTGGGAAGGCGACCAAGACAGACTAAGATTATATTACAGAACATCACCATCAGGAAGCTGGGTTTTATTTGGGGCCAATAATACAAATATTAATCAATGGACTAAGATGTCCTATTATCTTCCCAATACTTCATCTACTTATTATATTGCTTTTGAAAACGAAGCATACTGGGGAAGAGGTTTATGTATCGATGAAGTAAAAGTTGAACTTCTTACAAATACCCCACAAATTGACACAGATAATTTTATAGCCAACATTTTCCCAAATCCGGCTTTTAATAATCTTTTTGTTGAGATAAACTCTAATGAGATTATTAATGAAATATCAATTATAGATTTACAAGGCAGTGTAATAGAAAAGAGGAATACAACAGATACAGATAGGTATGTCTTTGATATTTCAAACTTACCCGTAGGAATATACCTTGTAAGAATAGCAGGCAAAGAAATTAACAAAACAATGAAATTTGTAAAAGCAAAATAAAAGAAATCTATAATGGCAAATTTCACTTTATATAATCCCGTAAAACTTCACTTTGGCAAAGGAGCACTGGACAAACTGGGAAAAGAAGCAGGAGCATACGGCAAAAAAGCGCTTTTGGTTTTAGGCAAAGGTTCAGTTAAAACAAACGGTTCATATCATGAGGCTGTTGCTAAGCTTAAAGAAGCAAATGTGGAAGTTTTTGAATACAGTGGCATAAAAAGCAACCCAATAATTGAAGATATTGAGCAAGCAGCAGAGCTGGGGAGAAAAAAGAAGGTGAATATGGTAATCGGCCTTGGAGGCGGAAGTGTTATTGACAGTGCAAAGATTATAGCTTTGGCAATTTCAAATCCTGAATCACCTTGGGAAATAGTTACAGGCAAAGTAAGACCTAAATCAGCTTTGCCTGTTATTTGCATTCTAACCTTAGCTGCTACAGGAACTGAAATGAATCCCTACGCTGTTGTTCAAAATACAAAGATTAAAAAGAAAGTTGGATATGGACACAAACTTATGTATCCCAAAATAAGCTTCTTAGACCCAACTTTTACATTAAGTGTTCCAAAAGATTACACAGCTTATGGAATAGCAGACCTTATTGCCCATTCTTTAGAAGCTTATTTTGGCAAAGGAGAAGCAAGCCTAAGTGACAGATTTACTATTTCGATAATTAAAGAAGCAATAAAATTGGGGCCTGAACTTGTAGAAAATCTTAGCAATTACGAATTAAGGGAAAAGATAATGTATGCCGCAACATGTGCATTAAACGGCATTACTTTCGTTGGAAAAGAATCTCCCGACTGGGGTGTACACGACATAGGACACACCTTAAGTGTTATGTACGACATTCCTCACGGAGCATCACTTTCAATAGCTTATCCTGCATGGTTAAAACTACAAAGCACAAGAATTCCAGAGAAAATAATCGAACTTGGATATTCTGTTTTTTCAACATCTAAAGTTGAAGATACCATTTACAAACTTGAGTACTTTTTTAAGATGATTGGTTGTCCTACAAAACTTTCTCAAGCCGGAATGATACTCGATGAAAAGATGAAAGAACAACTATTCAAGGTTATGTTAAAAAACAAGGTTAATGGAGTTGCTCACATTTTATCAGAAGATGATTACCGCTTACTGATTAATGAAATGAGCTAATTCTTTACTCCAAATACAGCTTTTTATCTTTAGGATACTTTACAGTATAAACAAACTCAAGCTTTTTGCTTTCCGAAGGTTTTAAGTTTAGCCTCCACGTTAAGAATCCTGTTTCTGCTTCATATTGAGCCGCAGATTTATTATCAAAACTTATATCAATATCTTTGTGTGTTGATACAGGAATTTGATCCATTACGGTTAGGGTAACATTCTGCCTTTTGCTGTTTCTCACAGAAATTTCCCATCCAATGTTTTCAATTTGTCTGCTACCAAGAAACGAACGTGATGTAAACTCTTTCTTCTTTTCACGTTTTACCTGGATATTCTTATCTCTGCCTAATGAAACCAATAATGTATCAGTTGTAGTTGCAGGATTTATGTATGATTTACCGACAAATGTTCCTTCGAAAAACAAATTAGTGTTTCCCGGCAAATTTATATACTCTTGCCATCCTGAGATTTTTGCAACTAAAAAAGCATCAGAATCCAGCTTTGGAACAACATAATACTCATATTTAGCATCAACCTTGTGATTTTGAATTTCAATCAGTCTAAATGTATTATCACCTGTTACACTTACCGGCATATTAATCATATAACTAAAGCTTGTCTGATTTTCCTCAACAGTAACTATCTCTGCTAAAGCATCTGCATAATCCATTACCTCTTCTTCAGCATATCCAAGACTTTCTTTTGCCATCATAGGAGCAGATGCCACCCCCCTGACTATAACATATTCCTGCGCAAATGCCAACCGCCATGGGTTGAGATTTTGAATTTGGCCGCTTCTAAAAGGATTTCCACTAGAAAGAGTAAGTTTAACATTGCTCCAGTCTTCGCCGGAACTTTGAAAAACATTAGCTTTTAAATTAAGATCAAAAGGCTCTTCTACACTGTTTGACCTTAGATCATAAACAGGGTGCCAACCTGCCCCCGGGATAACATAAGAAACATCAAACTTGGCATTTGTTGCAGCATTAGCAGATATTAAAACTACAATTTCTCCAACATATTTAGATTGACTTGCTTGCATTCTATTCAGTTGCTGCCTTATTCTTTCATGTCTTTCATTGTTTTTTATTACATCTTCGTTTGTCTGAAGCCATAATTTCTTAATATCAGCCAATCTAACTCTCATAAAATCAGCTGCTGCCTTCAATTCCGACACCTGCACTCCTGAATCTTTTCCGCTAAGTACCTTGTTGGCTAAAAGCAAAGATTCTTCCTCCTGATATACTTTTAGCATTGCATTTAGATAATCTATTTGCCTTTTATAATACTGCATGCTATCCTGAAGTTCTTTAATAGCTTTTGTGCTTTGAGGATCGGAAAGATAATCATTCCTATAGTTAACAGAAAGAATCATAAATTTACCAAAGCCTTTTACCTGAACACTATTTTGATCAATGTTAGTGGGAAGATTAGAGAAAACTATTTCAGTTGTCCCGGCAGGAATATTTACAGATGCATTCCTTAACAATTGAGCTCCCTGCAAAAACACAGTAGCTTCGGTAAGCTGAGAATTAACTCTTAATGTTTGGGTTTGTCCAAATCCATTAACAGAAATACAAACACCCAAAAACAACAAAATGGCTAATTTTTTCATAAGGCTGAGAATTAAAATGGTTAATTATTTAATGGCATATAAAGGTAAAAAAAAACATGCCACCTAAGTGGCATGTCCTTTGAAATTTTATTATCTAGTAATGTTGTGATGCAATAAACTCATTTAGTCTTCTTATGCTGCTACTGAATGAGAAGGCGTTGTTTACTATAAAATAAGAGCCTTTATCTACTGTAAACTGATATGCAAACATTGCAAGATCTAATTTAGTGCTTTCAAAACTCATCATCGAAACCAGTTCAAACACTTGTTGTGAAGAAACTCTGTTTGATCGAACAGCTTGTTTGGCTATTTCAAGTTTCGAACTATCGAAGCTTGTGTTTGCAATAGTTGATTTCAGATATGCAAAGGCTTGGGGGCTCATTACAGGATAATAATACCCACCTTGTCCATGTCCTTGACCACTTCCATGTCCATGTCCGTATCCATTGCCATATCCATGCCCGTATCCACCACCATGGCCGGGTTGTCCGTAAGTTAATGGTACTCTGGAATCAATAACCAGCCTGTTTCTATGGTTAATATGAGCATAAATTCTGGTAGATGCTGATATGTTGATATGACCTGAAAAAACAACTATCGGAGGTCCGTAGCTATATGAATAACCATTAAAATAAGAATCAAATCTAACTATTTGCATAAAATGTCTTCCCGGAGACAATCCTGGTATTGTATAGGATGTTTGATGATGATTGTAAGAACGGTTACCTATGGTAATGTTAAATACACCGCCATCATATAACCTAATAACTAATTCTGATTGATTATAGTGATGGGGATAATAAGCGTGAAGCGAGATTGCTATTAAGCTTAGGCTGAGCAATGTGAGTAATTTTTTCATGGCTTGATCCTCCATCTTTTAGTTAATACTAATTCTGATTTTGGGAAGCCAATTATCGTGCCAAATTACCTCCTTCTTCGTGCCGGTAATTCGAGGATCCAGGTAACAAGCGATAGTATAATGCTAAAAAACAAAGCAGCCCAGAATCCGCTAACTTCAAACCCATCAACAAAGTATGCAGCAATCTGAATAATAAATGCATTAATTACCAGCAGAAATAATCCAAGGCTAAAGACAGTAACCGGAATAGTAAGAATAACAAGAATAGGTTTTAATATTGAATTTAGAAATGCCAAAACCAGAGCAACAACTATTGCAGTAATGTAGTTTTCGACATAAACTCCAGGCATTAAATAAGCAGTAATAACAACAGCAAATGAGGAGACAACCACCTTCAGAATAAATCTAAGAATCTGTCTAACCTTTGATTCAGGTTTAGGCTGATTAATGTTTTGGCTATTATCATCTACATATTCAAAATCATCGTATTTTTCGATATCACTCATACAAAACTATTTTGTCTTTTTTAAAAATGGCATCCAATAGTTGCCTTTTGATGATTGTTTTAGTCCAAAATATCCTTCTTTCACTGCTTTTACTTCTTCTATTGTATAAAAAGCATTTGGATTAAATCGATTTATTATTTCAATAGCAGTAGGGATATTCTTTCTTTTTATAATTGTAAAAACAATATCAACTTCACCTTTAGCTCCTTCAGCTTTAACCGAAGTAACTCCAAAACCTGTTTCTCTCAAATGGTTTATTAAATCAGTTGTATCTTTCTTTGGTATAACTCTTAGAATAACATTTCCTATTGAAAGTTTTTCTTCAATTAGAATTCCAATATAATTCCCCATAGCAAACCCTCCTCCGTAGGCAATATAACAAAGAGGATTATTGAGATGCTTCATAATCTGGGCTATAGCAATCAGCCATATAATAACTTCGAAAAACCCAAGTATCGGGGCTATCTTTTTATACCCTTTTGCAACAAAAATCAGCCTAAGTGTACCTATACTCTGGTCGATAATTCTTGCGAAAAAGATTAGTAAAGGCAAAACTACCCATGACCACCAAAACGTATCAAAAAAAGCAACATTTTCCATATCCTATTGATTTATTAAAAGTCAAAAATTATATCAGTTTTAATTATAAAATTCATACTCATATACCATGCAATAATTTAATGCTCCACCATGTTTAACTTTATGAGAAATTATTTTGTATTCTAACAGATTATTATTTGCATCATACGTCATTATAATCTCCCTAACGAGCAAACCATTTATGTCATATATTCGCTGCAAAGTTACATTTCCGTTATTATCGTACTCCAATTCAATAGTATTTTTTCCATTAGAATTTTCCTCAATAATTTTAACAACCTTGTCAGGATCATTTTCATCATAACAATACTTTTCAACTGTTAAATCACCTTCATTATATATATAAGTAGCTGTTTTTACACCTTTATCATTAAACTCTATTACTCTTTTGAATTCAAATCCTGAATTTTCTTCAATTTCATAATCTTCAATTAAATCACCATTTTCATTAAATGCATAAGATGTTTCTTTTAAAACATTTCCTTCAGCATCAGTTACTTTTTTATTAATAAGGTTTACGCCATCGTATTTATAAGTAGTAAATTCTTCCAGCTCATAATCAGAATCATACTGTTTTTTCTCAACTAATTGCCCTGAATGGTTATAGAAATATTCAACTGTATCAAAAGACCCATCCATATAATGAAGAAACTCCTTGGATAAGTTACTTTTATCATCATATTCAAAAGTTTTTCTTTCAACAAAAGTTTCTTCATCTTCAAAGGTAATTTCTTCAATCAATTTACCGGTATCATCATACTGAAATACAATAAGATATTCAATTCTTTCAAAAGAGTCGTATTTAAGATCTTTGATTTTTTTTCCTTCTTGATTATAATGAATTTCTGAATAAATTTTTGTTACTTCTTCAAGCTCCTGGGCAGAAGCAGATCTAAGGATAATTTCTTTTCTAAAAACCTTAACTGACTTGATTTTCATTGTCATTTTAGAACTTTTAAGATTAATTTGCCGATAAAGATATGTCAAACTTATTGAAAATATATAACTTTAACAGGTTTTAAAACAGTTGAAAATTTCACTTCAAAATTACATATTTATAATCATCTCACTTAATCATTTTATATTAACCCAAAATCAGATAATATGAAACGCTTATTAATTTCAGTGTTATTGGTAACACCAATAATCATTTTAACAAATTGCACAGGCACAAAGCTTGAATATCCTGACACTAGAATGGATGAGGTTGTAGATAATTACTTCGGCGTAGAAGTCCCGGATCCTTATCGCTGGCTTGAAGATGACAACAGCGAAGAAACAAAAGCTTGGGTTAAATCCCAGAATGAAGTTTCCTTCGGATATCTTGAAAAAATTTCATTTAGAAGCAGTATTCAAGAGAGATTGACAAAAATTTGGGATTATCCCAAATATGGAGCACCATTTTGGAAAGACAAATATTATTTCTTTTACAAAAATGACGGAATGCAAAACCATTTTGTTTTATACATTCAAGAAGGTATAGATGGAGAACCACGAGAATTTCTTAATCCAAACAAAATGTGTGAAGCCGGAAGTATATCAATTGCTGCTTTAAGCATTTCAAATGACGCTAAATATGTTGCTTATGCGACTTCAAAAGCCGGATCTGACTGGAATGAAATTTTTGTTAAAGAAACTGCCACAGGCAATGATATTTCTGATCATATTAAACATGTGAAGTTTTCAGGAATAAGCTGGGAGGGTGATGGATTCTATTACAGCAGATATGATGAGCCGGCTCCGGGTCAAGAATTATCAGGAACAAACGAGTTCCAAAAAGTATTCTATCATAAAATTGGCACACCGCAAAGTGCTGACAAGCTTATTTATCATAATCCTCAATATCCTAGACGGAATTATTATGCCGGTACAACAGAAGATGAAAGGTTTGTCATTATTAGTGAGTCTGAATCAACAAGTGGAAATTCACTGTATGTAAAAGACAATAAAAACCCCAAGAAAGGCTTTGTGCAAATAGCAGAAGGATTTAAGTATGACTATTCTGCATTAGACCATATAGATGGCAAAATACTTGTAAGAACTAATCATGAAGCGCCAAAATACAGACTTGTATTGATAGACCCAAACAATCCTGCTTCAGATAACTGGAAAGTTATTTTACCTGAACAAGAAGAAGTTTTAAGAGGTGTCTCTCAGATTGGCGGAAAACTATTTGCGCACTACATGAAAGATGCTAGCAGCAGAATATATATTTATGACTATGAAGGCATTAGAACAGGCGAGCTTGAACTCCCCGGACTAGGAAGCTTTGGAAGTTTCAGCGGAAAGAAAGATGAAAACACTGCTTTTTTCTCTTTCGCTTCCTATACTTACCCATCAACAATTTTCAAATATGATGTTGCAGCAAATTCTTATGAAGTGCATTTTGCTCCGGAAATTGATTTTGATCCTGAAGCTTATGAAACTAAGCAAGTTTTTTATACAAGTAAAGACGGCACAAAAGTGCCAATGTTTATAGTACATAAAAAAGGTTTAAAACTTAATGGTAAAAACCCAACTCTACTTTACGGTTATGGTGGTTTTAATGCAAGTCTTACTCCCGGATTCAGCGCATCAAGAATTATTTTACTTGAAAATGACGGGATATACGCTGTAGCAAACATAAGAGGCGGCGGTGAATACGGAAGAGACTGGCATATGGCAGGAACACAATTGAATAAACAAAATGTATTTGATGATTTTATTGCAGCAGCTGAATATCTGATTGCAGAAAAATACACATCTTCTGAGAAACTGGCTATTCAAGGAGGCTCAAATGGGGGCTTACTTGTTGGGGCTGTGATGACGCAAAGACCTGAACTATTTAAGGTTGCTTTCCCCGCAGTTGGAGTAATGGATATGTTAAGATATCATTTGTTTACAATTGGGTGGGCATGGGCTACAGATTATGGCACAAGTCAAGATTCGATACATTTCAATAATTTATACGCCTATTCACCACTACACAACATTAAAGAAGGAATTCATTATCCGGCTACAATGGTAACAACTGCCGACCATGACGACAGGGTGGTTCCGGCACATAGCTTTAAGTTTATTGCAGAACTACAGAGAAAACATAAAGGCTCAAATCCGGTAATTATAAGAATTGAAACTGACGCAGGACATGGAGCGGGCAAACCAACCTCAAAAATAATTGAAGAAGCAAGCGATACATGGGCATTCATGTTTTACAATATGGGTGTAAAACCGAAATATAAATAAACTGCCTAATTAAGAATAGGGGGCTGAACTGATAGTATTATTTCGATATACTTCATTCAGCCTCTTTTTTTTATCATAGCTTGCTTCATAAAAAAAGTAAACCCCGGACTCACCACAATCCGGGGTAACCAATCAACCAACCAAAACACTTATTATTATGAAGAAAGTTTTAATAATTAGACCTTATTATATGAAGTTTAAGAGTATAATTATTAATTATGCTTTTCGATTACAAAAGTAATATTATTTTTCACATATTAAACATTTTAATAACAATATTTCATATATTTGCAACATCATGTTTCATTTTAAAACCATATAAGTGAATTTTACAATTTTTATTAATCTAATTTTGAATTAAAATGAACAAAAACTTTCAAATTGATAGTACCGATAAGAAAATTTTAGAAATTTTAAAG
>CAZRNU010000111.1:0-10468 GCA_964601515.1 uncultured Bacteroidales bacterium
CCATTCTATAATAGTCAAGAATACCAAGATTACCCGAACGGAACGCTTCAGAGATGGCTTTAGGAATTTCAGCTTCCGCTTGAATAACATTTGCTCTAGCTTCCTGAGCTTTAGCTTTCATTTCCTGCTCTGCAGCAACAGCCATTGCTCTTCTTTCTTCAGCTTTAGCTTGTGCAATGTTTTTGTCGGCATTTGCTTGGTCAATTTGCAACATCGCACCAATGTTCTTTCCAACATCTATATCAGCTATGTCAATTGAAAGAATTTCATAAGCAGTACCTGAGTCAAGTCCTTTTGATAACACAACTTTGGAAATGCTATCAGGATTTTCCAAAACCTGTTTGTGATTAGTTGCAGAACCAATAGATGTAACAATACCTTCACCAACGCGGGCAAGAATAGTTTCTTCACCTGCACCACCAACAAGCTGTTTGATATTTGCTCTTAAAGTAACTCTGGCTTTAGTAATAAGTTGAATACCATCCTTAGCAACAGCTGCAACAGGAGGCGTGTTAATTACTTTAGGTTTAACTGACATTTGAACAGCCTCTAAAACATCTCTACCGGCAAGGTCGATAGCAGTAGCCGTTTTAAAATCAAGTGGGATATTGGCTTTATCGGCACTAATAAGTGCATTCACAACAGCTTTTACTCTTCCTCCGGCGAGAAAATGAGCCTCAAGGTCGTTTCTTTGCAGTTTTAGTCCGGCTTTAGTAGCAGCAATCAGATTATTAACAATAATTGCAGGAGGAATTTTTCTCCAACGCATCAATACTAATTGTAACAGATTAATTCTTACACCTGATAAAAGAGCTGAAAACCATAGCCCAAGAGGTATAAAATAAAAAATTATCCAAAGGCCAATAAGACTTCCTACGGCAATGGCAATAATTACAGCAACATTTGTTTCCATGATTTATACAGTTTTTTGTTTAACAATAATTTTATTCCCTTCAACTTTCAAAACAACAATGTCTTGATTTTCATCAATTAAATTATCCTTTGATACAACTTCATAAAATTCATCTTTTATAAGAGCTTTACCAACCGGATTCAAGCGAGTAACAGTTTTACCTTCATCCCCAACTTTTATCTTATCATTATCAAGAATATTAACTTTTCCGTCAATCTCTGTATTCAGCATCATTTTTTTCCAAGTTCCAGCTTTAATTGAAATTGCAATAGCAGCAGCCGATAAGACTAATGTTGATAAAAGAGCTATAGTACCTGTTTGATTGCCAAATTCAGAATAAGACAAATAGATACCAACTGCCATCATCCCGCCACCAATAAAGCCAACAACTGTAGTGCCGGGCACGACCAATACTTCTAAAAGTATAAATATTATACCTGCAGCAATAAGACTGATAATAACAACCCACATCATATTTAGAAACAGTTAGGATTAATAACCAAAACTTCAACAACAAATGTAAAAAAAATAAGTTGGTTTTGGCGGTTTAAAGAAAATTAATTCTATGTAAGGTTATTTGTTTTTAGTTTTTTTCCCAAAGTGAAGTTTGTTTTCTTCTCCTTTAAGAATCCTATATATATTTTTTCTGTGAGTTAAAGGAACAAAAACAGCTACCACTACTGAAAATATCATTTCTGCAAGAACAGCTTCTTTGTCAAAGAAGATAATTATAATAGGAAATGTAATAGAAGCTATAATTGAGCCCAGAGAAACAATTCTGGTAATTAAAAAGATTAATGCAAAAACACCAAGTGAAATCAAAACCGTTCCGGGAAATAATGCAATTACAATTCCTGCAAGTGTTGCTATTCCTTTACCTCCTCTATACCCTGCAAATATTGGGAAAATATGTCCTAAAAGAGCCATTACACCAAGCAATAGCTTAAACATTACATAAGTATTTTCTGTAGGAAATATTTCGGGGAAAAAAAGTACAAGATTAACAGCTGCAATACCTTTTAGAGCATCAATAATCAATACAATTATTCCTGTTTTCAAACCAAGCACCCTAATTGCATTAGTGGCTCCTGCGTTTTTACTGCCATGGTCCCTTACATCTAAATTATGAAACGATTTGCCAATCCATACAGCGGTTGGTATTGAACCTAGAAGATATCCCACAATAAGCATTGCGGCAAGAATAATAACATACTCCATAATAACTTTTTGAAATTAGTTCCTACATCCGAATTTTAAAGAAGGCGCAAATATAACCATATAAACAATATATTCAATTGCGCTAATCATTAATTCTTTGCATCATTCTGACAAAATCAAAAGGACGTCTTTCCGTTGATAAGAGAAAGGCAAAAGGAGTTTCACCACTAGGCACATCCATCCTCCTCTTTTTAGGGTTTAAGTCGCTGATAAACTTATTAAATTGAGGATTTGCCCCTATTATTTGCATTATACTATTTGAGTATGAGAAATAAAAGTATTCGGCTCCTAAAAGCTGATCGAGAGTCTGTAATCCGGGTTTATTTTGATCTATAGCAGAATCAGCTTCAGCAACATCCTCTGTAATTTCAGGCATCTCATCTGCATTAATCTTTTCATCATCTTCAGTATTTTCAACCACTTCAGGAACTTCAACATACAATGAATCTGTTTCAGCGATAAAACCCTCATCGAGTTCTATTACATCTTCTTCCGATAATTCAAGTAGTTTACCACCTTGGGTAACCGGCTCAAGAATAAATGAAATAATATCCCCTCCCCTTTGTTTTCGGATATGAAAATAACCATTAACATATTTATTTATTGGTGTTTTATTAATATTTCCTACACCAATGGCTCCTCTCGACACAAAACTTGTTGTTCTTTGATTCCATGATAATTTCAAGTCAGCCAAGTAAATTGTGTGTGTAAGTTCAGGCGGAACTCTGCGAATTACTCCACTCTGAATTATCTCTTCACGAAGTACTGCAGCTTGTATTTCACCTGTTAATAATCTATAAGCTTTAAGATATTTTTGCCTGTTTAGGTTTATCCTGCTTAATTTTTGTTCTTTATCAATTACTCCGGCAATAAAATCCATTCCACTGTCAATAAAGTAAAAATCTATACCTAATACAATATCATAATCTGTTTTAAACTCTTTTATATTATGAGTAACTGTACCATATGATTTCGTTTTTAATTGCCCAAAATCACTTCCAATATCAACAACTCCCTCTCCTTCTAAAAGACATGTTTGGGGATTTAGCCTAATAAAATTATCCGGATAATTACGGTTTCTTAATCTTTCCATGCTACTTAATTGATACTCCTTGCTTAATTCATCCCATGTAAGATATCCGGTTGCTGAAACAATTTCCTTATCAAGATAATGCCTTCTTCTGTCGAAAAATGCAGGATAGATATTGAATGAATCTCCGGCCAGTATAAGAGCACTTTTCAAATCAACATTCATATCGCTCTTTAAGTTTTCGGTAACAGGAATTAAAACATTATCGGGATTTATAACATTATCGAACTTAAACCAATTGGTCACCATTGGAGAGCATTCCACAAATATTTTCGTAGAGCCTATAAATCTCAAATGCTTATCTGTGGCTGTTAATTCAACATTGCCTTTATATGCAAATCTTGGACTTAAAGTAAAATCTTGATCCTCAAGTATCTGCCCTTTTGCAAATGTTGTATTTGCACCGGGTATAACGTCAATTTCATCAAAATAAATTTGCTGCTTTTCTGCATTTAAATCAACATAATCATACTTACCTGACCCCCTGTATTTATTTCTGGATACTATATCTGCTGTAACATTATAAAAATAATGATATCTGTCTTTTGTGTTTGCTACAATTATAGCATCTTCAAGCTTTTTAATTTCAGCTCTTAATAAAACCGACACAAGTCCATCTTTCGGAAAAATTGCTGCATCGGCAACTTTTACAACATTTACTTCACTGGCATTAATCACATTTTCAGCAACAGTAAAGTCAATCTTTCCGGCATAAAATCTCAAAGAATCTTGTGCTCTATGAGTTGAAATTAATTCTTTACCTCTAAAATCCAGATCAATAATTTGGTCGGTAGTCATGTTTGCAATTTCTTCAGAGTTAGGAGCCACTACACTTGTAAGACTTAGAGCCTGTTTTTTCATATCCCAGTCGAAATTATATCCATAGCCATCAAATCTGTTTTCAGGGAATGATATTTTACCTCCGGTTTCATTCTCGTCCAATACACCCGTAAAAACCTCCAGATTAAAATGACCGGCATAATTAAATGCATTAAATGCAACACTTTTGCCATCAGCAGTAAATATTTTGAAATCCGCATTTGGGCTGTCGAATGATTTTGCCTTAAAGGCCATATAATCTGCTGAAAGTTCAGACCCAAACAAATCCATTTTCCCACTACCTGTAAGCCCGTCAGGTGTAATTGACAATTTGCCCCTTAACTGCGTCATGCCTGCATAAAGCTCAATAGGTTCTTTGGTTTCTGAAATGGCAAGTTCATCCTGATATGGCAAAAACAGCATATTAACATTCTTTGCTGATACATCCGGGTATTCAACAGGGTCCAACTGTTCAGCCAAAGCAAATGTTTTCAAATCGGCTCTGGCAGAATCCAAAAACATTATCATTTTATTTGCTTGCATAGTGGCGTTAAGATATTCCATCTTTCCGTTGGCCATAAGTCCTTCATAACTCATGTCGATAGGACCGTAATAATGAGCTTTACCATTGTAAATTGGATAACCCTCCTCAGGTGTCATAGAATTAAATCCCAAAGAATAATCTCGCTGCACTTTCAAATAATCTCTGAAATCGGGAAAAATTCCCGTTGATATAAATACACCATCAAATGCAATATTATCTGTTGTTGCATGGTCGAGACTATCTACGGTGAATGGTATCAACTTAAAATAAACATCAGCCCTGCGATAAGTACCGCTATGTACAAACTCCTTATCGTAATAAACAAAAGATTCGTTATTACTATTGAAGATAGGATACCTTGGAATAGGCAACCTGCCTGATTTATTTTTAGGATGATCTATAAGTAATTCCCCATTTATTCCTTCCAATACTGTTCTAACCCTAACATAAGAATGAATTCCGCGGGAGTCGGGTTGGAATGACTTAACCCTAAAACTTAATGAGTCGGTATTGATTAGATCTATTTTAAATGCTTCATAATTAAAAAAGAATTCTTTTCCAAAAAAATCGAATAAGCCTGATTCTATCCTCCCATTAAAATACATATTACGGTTTTTCTGCATTACAACAGTATTTCCAAACGGATGCAGAACAACGTTTTTTGAGGAGCTTAGCGGAATGCGTGATATTCCTTGTATATGCAAATCGAAGTTTAATAGATTTATTCTTGCGTTTACCAATGCCTCCGACTCTATTCTCATTACATCATAATCAGATCTTCCTGTTGCTGCACCAAGGTAGTGATAAAGCTTATCATTTACAGTAACAATATCATAATCAAGATCATAAACCAAAAATCCATGATGCGACATATCCAACAACATGGCTTTAGTTGAAGGAACATTTGATCTAATATATCTCGAAAAATCTTCAACATGAAATGTTTGAGTGTTTTTATCTCGTGCATAATTCCTCAAATGAAACAAAGGATTCATATCTGCAATACCTTGCAGGCGCATAAAAAGCATATCGCTGAAGAAATTATGTGATTCAAAGACCGCTCTTTTAGGGCCGGAAAAACCTCTCACAGCCTGAAATAGTATTTCTTTTGAACCTTTGTACCAATATAGTGCTTCACAATACATATCAATATTGTGATATGTGTTTATAAAAGGAGCCCTGGAAATACCCTTGTCGTCGCGCAGTAGATAAAACTCCTTCCTTTCATGAAGATATCTCATCTGAATATTTGGATGATAAATAGAATCGCCTGAATAATAAATACTTACACTTGCCCTGTCTGCACTAATCCTATCGTCTCTAATACTGAATGCATTAGCTCCCACAGTTATAAAGAGAGAATCATTCTCAAAGAAATAAACATAGGCATTACCTTCGGCAGTTCCTGAACCCAAAACTCTTTGTCCCTCCATTGTGAAACCACCCACGTAATTTACTTCAGGAAAAATATTTCCTATCTCATGCACAACCTGATAAGACTGAAATTTGGGATATCTGGCATTTTCAGGTTTAACATCGGCAACAATTCTTTCTGAAAGTTTTCCATGCAAAGGAGTAGCGAAAAACTTTTTATTGAAGAAAATCACAGAATCAGCATCATATCTTGCAAGCTTCAGATTAACATTGTATGATGATAAATTTGCATACACATCTTTTTTGTCAAGTTCAACTCTTTCCCAAGTTACCAAACCACCATTCCCTTTCCATGATTCATCAAAAGGGAACAAAGACCCGTTTGTATTAAAAATTATCAGACTATCTTTTTGTGCATAACAATAAAGGCTGCCGTCTTTAAAATCAACTCTCATAGTGTCGTTATTAAAATGCAGTATAAAATTATTATTGCTGTATTTCCACGACAAAGTGGGTGAATCAAATACAAGGTTGTCTCTGAAAATCTTAAGAGAGTACTCCAAATAACTTAGATATCTGCTTTGATTTCTTAGTGTTAGAAGGGGCTTAATACTATTGTGCCATTCTTCAAAGTTGTGGCGAGCATGTTTGGTTTTAAGCACTGCCATAACAGCATTAATGTACAAAGGATAATCAATTGCAGCGCGTAATCGCAAACCCTGCATAGCATCCATTGTATTATAAATCATTTCCTTCTGCTCATCCATTAAGTTGCCATACTTCCAAACTTCACCAAACGAATCAACAAGAGCATCCAGCTTTAATTTTTCATTTCGTTCAACAGCTGAGAATAGGTTTTTTATTTCCTGAAAGAATTGCACAGCATATCGAGTAAAAGTATTCTGTGCTACTGACAAAAAAGGCAGAAGAAGAAATACTAAGATATTTAGAGTCTTTTTAATCATAATTTACAATCACTATTTCTTTTTAAAACAAAGCGAAATCCATTCTTTTTCAAGCTTCTCGCCAACATATATAAGCCCCAATGAAGTTGCTTTATCTTCAATCAAACTTTTATCAATACTAAAAAATCCGCTAAATAAAATAAGACCATTTTGATTAAGAACATTGCTGTAGCTTTCCATATCTTCAAGCAACACATTTCTGGTAATATTCGCAATTATAATATCAAAATTCTTCTTCCCTAAAGCTGTGGCATCGCCTAGGATAACTTCAATATTTCGACACGAATTTCTTTCTATATTCTCAACAGTATTTTCGTAAGCATAAATGTAATTATCTATGGCTGTTAGCTGTGATGCCCCTTTTTTTGAAGCCAGAATTGCAAGCACGCCAGTTCCACATCCCATATCGAGAACACTCTTATCTTTTACATCTATTTCCAAAAGCCATTGAACCATAAGCGAAGTTGTTTCGTGATGGCCGGTTCCAAACGACATTTTAGGCTCAATAATAATCTCATATTTAACTCCCTCAACAGCCTTATGAAAAGGAGCCCTAATATAGCAGTCGCTTATATGAACAGGTTCAAAGTTGCTTTCCCAAACCTGATTCCAGTTTGTATCATCTATCTTTTTTATTTCGTATGAAATAATAACACCGGAATCATCAGTAACAGGTTCTATATTTTTTAATTCTTCTTCATTAAAAAGCTTGCCTTCTATGTATCCTTTAAAACCGGTTTCTGTTTCCTCAAAACTATCGAATCCGATATCGGCAAGTTGAGCTATAAGAATATCAGCCCAAGGTTCTTTGGGTGTAATTTGATATGTAACTTCTACGTAATCCATAACTTAATAAGAATTTATTATCTGGAAAAAATCAGACGATTTAAGAGAGGCACCACCTATAAGGCCACCATCAACATCAGTCTGCTTAAATAACTCTTTGGCATTCTGCGCATTACAACTTCCTCCGTATAAAATTGAGGTAGTATTTGCTACATCTACTCCATATTTTTCATTAATCAGATGCCTGATAAATTCGTGCATTTCCTGAGCCTGCTTAGGAGTAGCTGTTTCACCCGTACCTATTGCCCAAACAGGCTCGTAAGCAATTACAACCTTTTTAAAATCAGCTTCATCCATCCAAAACAAACTTTTTACAATTTGTTGTTTTACAACGTTAAAATGCTGTTCTGATTTTCTTTCAGGCAATAGCTCTCCACAACAGAAAACTGGAGTTAAACCATTGTCAATAGCCTGAGAAACCTTTGCTGCAAGAGTTTGATCATCTTCTTTAAAATACTGCCTTCTTTCCGAATGACCAACAAGTACGTGGGTTGCACCTATCGACTTAAGCATAGAAGCAGAAACTTCTCCTGTAAATGCACCTTTGTCGGTTGAATAGCAATTCTGCGCACCAACAAAAACTCCTTTTACTTTTTTGGTAATTTTTATTATTTCAGTAAGATGAGTAAATGGCGGAAAAAATATTACTTCAGGATTGCCACTAATAACGCTTAGTGGTTTATTCTTTATCAATTCACAAATGGCAGTTGCCAATGCCTTACCCTCTTCCAAGGTGGTATTCATTTTCCAGTTTCCGGCTACTATATTTTTCTTCATGGCTTTATAATTAATAATTAAACATCACTTACTTTTCATTCTGTAAAATTATCGTTTTAAATTTAAAATTCATAAGATTTGTAAGATTCGGGTTTCGGGTTTCGGGATTCGGGTTTCGGGTTGGGCGTTTGGCGTTGGGGGTTTGGCGTTGGGGGTTTGGCGTTGGGGGTTCGTATTTTATGCTAAGGTGTATTACTTTTGTATTAGGTTCGTAAGAACTTAGTGCCGGCTTGCGCGGCTGGGACGAGCCTCTGTCGGATAGTATGTATTTTAATATGTACTATCCGATATCGCATTTTAAGAGGTTAAATTAAACCATATTTGCCGGTTTTTATGAATATTTAATTTAAAAATAATATCTTTGCATTTCAAAGTTAGGGCTGCGGCCCGGACGGATCCTCTGCCGATAAGCATTTGTTTATCGGCAGTTGTATTTTAAACAAATCTAAAAACAATGTGCTAAAGTTGTTTTTATTCCATTTATTTTTAATCATACCCAACAAGCCATTTTTTTTGCATTAATTTCTATAATTTTGTATTTAATTTATAGTAATTTTGTTATGTCGGGGTTGCGACTCGGACGACACGGTGGGGATTTGTTTTTCAAAGCAAATCCCTTCCTTAATCTTCGTCTTGCGAGGCGGAGGCTCCCTAAGCCAGTTAAATATTTTTTAGTTGGCTTTTGTATTTTGTGTTTAGATGTATTACTTTTGTATCAGGTTCGTAAGAACTTAGCCCTCGCTTGCGAGTAGGGGCGAACCTCTGCCAAATATCACTTCGGTGTTATTTGGCAGTTGTGATTAAGGGAGGATAAGTATTGTCCATATTTCAATTCCATTATGGTGCGATTAAAAGTATGAGAGTTGGCTTTTACGGAAAACTTCCTGCAATATTTCAATTCCATTATGGTGCGATTAAAAGCAACACCGCCATCAGTCGCATATACATAAACTTCATTTCAATTCCATTATGGTGCGATTAAAAGCCCATTTATTCATTTTATCTTTGAATAGCTCCATCTTATTTCAATTCCATTATGGTGCGATTAAAAGAATGAGAGTTGGCTTTTACGGAAAACTTCCTGCAATATTTCAATTCCATTATGGTGCGATTAAAAGACGACCCAGCTAAAACACTTGACCGCTATAATATAGCATTTCAATTCCATTATGGTGCGATTAAAAGGCGATGAAGATGGAAATAAACGCTATAACCTTACAGGATTTCAATTCCATTATGGTGCGATTAAAAGTTATAGAGATTAAATACCTCGTCAAAAGTTAGCTTTCATTTCAATTCCTTTATGGTGCGATTAAAAGGAAAATATCAATGAGAATATATTCACTGAAAATGATAATTTCAATTCCATTATGGTGCGATTAAAAGCATCTTTTACCCTGCCTATATTTCTATGAGGTGGATTCTATTTCAATTCCATTATGGTGCGATTAAAAGAACCATTACGCAAAAATGCTTTGTCGCTTTCCCACAAATTTCAATTCCATTATGGTGCGATTAAAAGTTAAGAGCCATTTTTACGTGTTGCATGGCAGAGATTATATTTCAATTCCATTATGGTGCGATTAAAAGCCTTGCTGTCGGTTATAGTTACTTGTTCCTTTTTATATTTCAATTCCATTATGGTGCGATTAAAAGTTCTTTATTTTTTATTTCGATAGTAGATGAGACTTCCATTTCAATTCCATTATGGTGCGATTAAAAGAAATGTTTGCCGGTAGAGATGTCCTTAGGACAACGCAATTTCAATTCCATTATGGTGCGATTAAAAGATTACGATAATATCTTTCATATTTTTTTCTCTAATTTATTTCAATTCCATTATGGTGCGATTAAAAGAAAGTACTTACATCGATATTGCCTTTCAAATATGGCATATTTCAATTCCATTATGGTGCGATTAA
>CAZRNU010000112.1:0-10217 GCA_964601515.1 uncultured Bacteroidales bacterium
AGATGCTAACAACAGAGCTAATGCAAACTGGTTATCTACGGTTATAAAAATCTATTCTGAAGACTGGTGGATTTTATTGACTTCCGATTGTGAAAAAAGTGTATTAAAACGTCTTGGAATTAAAAATAAGGAAGAGTTTTCGGGAGAAATCCTTTTGGGACAATGCCCGCATCATGGTGCTTTAGGTAATCATAATAATGCATTCTGGAAATTGCGTCAACAAAATAATAAAACGCAAGTAAAAACACCTATTGTTTTTTCTGTTGGGAATAATATCTATAATCACCCATCAGAAGAGGTAATTAAGTCTTTTAATAAAAACAACTACAAAATATTTTCAACAAATAAAATTGGTTATCTGCTTTCATTCAAGTCTGAACAATCGATAAATGAAACTATTGCTCTATTGAATACATCAAGCGAATTAATTTCTGAAAACATGCCTAATTCAAATCTGACGGGTGATAAAGTGTTTTTAATAAATGATGGAAAAATGCAACTGCCGTCATAAATTTTTCACTTATAACGGCAGAGGTTCCGTCCGGACCGCAGTCCTAACTTTCTACAAAAATAATAAAAATTGATTTTTGGTGAAAAAAGTATTTTTGATTATTTTTGATGTGAGTTTGAAAAAAACTAAGTGCCGGCCCGTGGAGCCGGATTGCGCGAAGCCCGATTACTATTTTGTAGTTAATCGGGCTTTTTGGTTAATTTAAAAATGAATTTGATTTATGGATATTTTAAAAAATCCTTATCTCCTGCTTGATACTTTGAAACTATATCAAGAATGCTGTTACAGTAAAAGTGATAACCAATTTTAAAACATTTATAAATACATGGAATAATCTCATTCCCATTCATGTCTATAACACCAGAGGTTTCACCTAAATAATCAGAAGGATCTTCTTTGTGTACAATAGCATAGCCGTTATGAAAACTTGAACTTCCTGAATAACCTTTAAGCGAAATCACTTTTTTACCCGTTTTGTCTATGAAACACCACTTCCTATTATGATAAACTTTAACTAAGCCACAAGAAAATTTGCTGGGTTTTTTAAATTCACATGGGATAACTAAATCACCTTCATAATTTATAAATCCCCATTTGCTCGAAGACCAATGCCCGGTTTTAACAGCAGCAAAACCCTCTTGGAAATCTTGAGCATTAGTGTATATCAAAGGAATTGCTACGTTTGAGTTATCATCTAGAAAACCACATTTGGAATAAGGAAATTTCCCGATTTTTACTTTTGTCCTACCCTCAAATGTTTTACCTAAGTAATCATATTTTTCATAAAGCGAATAATCTTTGTATTTTAGCATCATCTCCTTTCTTTTTTTTCATCACACCACCCCAACCTCATCAATTTGCTTCATTAATTTATCGGTCTCGGTTAGTGCTACTATGATTTTTTGATAATGAGTAATATCTTCAAAGGAGAGCTTTCTCCCTTTTCTGTCTTTAAGCCACTTTTGAGCAGGCAATTCTTGCAGGTTCGTTAGTAACTAATACATTAGGTGCTATGCTTTCAACCAGGTTTTGCAAATCTCCTCTGTAGCTATGTTTGCGTGAAATACCGGTTTTATATCTAGTATTTAATCTTTCAATATATTCGCTAACAGTCATATAAGAATAAATTGTAGTTTGTAATGATTTGTTGGTTGTAAATTTAGTAAATTTTGTTATTAAATAAATTGAATATAGGCTTGATAAATTTGCAATTACATGAAACTTATTACAAAAGAATTAAATATGTAAGCTGAGCTTTATAAGTAATGAAAAGCACAACTAAATTCATTTGGAAAAATAAAGTTTTATCATAACACAATAAAATTAATTTTTTTTTGCTTTAATCTAAATAATAGCATTATCATAATTCTTTCCTCCATGAAAAACAACATTATTGAGAATATTGCAAATCCCGAAATTCTCGAAAAATTATACAGGGATAATAAACAAGAGTTTTGTAAATCATTTGAAGAGATTAAAGATAAGTATAATTCGGATCTGATTAATTTCTGGAAAATCAGATTAGCTTCTGAAATGAAACCTAAGGAGTTTTCTAAAACAGATTTATTGGCAGTTATTATTCTGTCTGCTTTTGGTGGGATATTGATAAAGCTTCCGGAAATATTTCCGCAAATTAATCTTAACTTTTACTATCCCAGAGACTTATCAATTATTTTGTTTAATGGAATAATTCTATATACATTCTGGCGCAATAAAGATTTTGATATAAAGAAGCTGCTGGGATATGGCATAGCAATTACGGGATTAACCTTATTCATAAATCTTTTGCCGAATAATCCCGATAGTGATTCTATTTCACTTTCATTGATACATACTCCTCTATTTCTTTGGTGTTTGTTTGGATTGGTATTCATATCATTCGATTATAAAAGCACTATTAAAAAAATCGAATTTATTCGCTTTAATGGAGAATTCTTAATAATGACAGGTTTGATTTTAATTGCAGGTGGGATACTGGCAGGAGTAACAATCGGATTGTTTTCAGTAATTGAAATGAATATAGAAAGTTTTTACTTGGATTATGTAGTTTTAATTGGAGGAGTTGCAGCTCCAATAGTGTCATTATACCTGGTGCATACATATCCAAACATTACAAATAAAATCTCACCGGTAATAGCAAGGGTTTTTACTCCACTTGTATTGGTAACTCTTGCAGTTTATTTGGTTTCATTGATTTTTTCAAATGTTAGAATTTTAGATGACAGAGATTTTTTGATATTGATAAACTTAGTGCTTATTGCTGTGATGGCAATAATAGTTTTTTCATTAACCGAACTAGACAAATCTAAAGTAAAAAATATACATATCCTTGTTTTATTTTTGTTGGCTGTTCTAGCGATTGTAATCAATGCAATTGCAAGTACCGCAATAATTACAAGATTAACTTATGGATTGACTCCTAACAGGGTAGTGGTTTTAGTTTCTAATGCTTTAATATTTATTAACCTCATACTAATTGCGCGCAATTTATTCAAATCGTATTTTAATGCAGAACAATTAGAGTCAGTAGAGCAGACTGTTGCAAAATATTTGACAGTTTATGCTGTTTGGGTAACAATAGTGATTTTTGTTTTGCCATTTTTGTTTGGGTTTAATTAAAATAAATTCGACATTAGTGATACTTCAGCTACAAGAAAACTTAATGACTTCTTTGGGTTAATATATTGCTTGAATATGTTACGAAATTTCAGAGATTTCAATAATTGAATATCTTTGCAAATTACTTAACGCTGCAAAGATGCTATTAGGCGATATACTCCAATTATACAAGGATAGTCCTCAAACTCAGCAAATAGTTTCTTATCTTAAAGCCAAAGATGAGAAATTTTTGGGATTGTCCGGACTTGCAGGGTCATCTCTTGCAATGGTCGCAGCATCAGTTTATAGGTCGCAGATAAGTCCTTTCGTTTTTGTATTGTCGGATAGAGAAGATGCAGCCTACTTTTTTAATGACCTTGAAAGTATTCTTGGTGAAAAAGGAGTATCGTACGAAAATAGAAGTGTTTTTTTCCTTCCTTCATCTTTTAAGAAGACCCATGGAAACATTGATGTTAATAATGCCAACATATTGTTAAGGTCTGAGGTTATTAACAGGCTGTCTTCGGAAAACAAAAAGTTTATTATTGTTACATACCCTGATGGAATCTCTGAAAAAGTTGTTTCAAGAAAAATTCTCAAAAAAAACACTCTTGTTTTAAATCATGGTGAACCAACATCTATTGATTTTATTGTAGAACTCTTAAATGAGTACGGTTTTGAAAAAGTTGATTTTGTTGTTGAGCCCGGACAGTTTTCTTTAAGAGGAGGAATTATAGATGTGTTTTCTTATTCTAACGACTATCCATATCGTATTGAAATTTTTGGAGATAATGTGGAAAGCTTAAGGTATTTTAATCCGGAAACACAAACCTCTATTGAAAAACTTCAAAAAGTGTCAATTCTGCCTGATATAAATAGTCTGGCAGTTTCAAATGAAAAAGAAGACTTCTTTTCGTTACTTCCATCGCATACAGTATTATGGCATGAGGATATTATTTATGCAAAAGATTTAATAGAAAAACTTTATGCGGATTATAATGAGAATAATAATATTGAGAATCTGTATATCAATCACAACGAATATATAAAAAGAATCCAAGAAAATATAAACATCGAATTCAGAAAAGTCTTTCTCTATAAAGGTAATCCTATTGAATTTAAAACATCTCCTCAACCGGCTATTAATAAGAATTTCAATATTCTGATAGACAATCTTAAGAAAAATACTTCAGAACGATATAGAAATGTTCTGTTATCCGAGAATTTAAAACAGGTTGAGAGGCTTAAAAATATATTTGAAAATATAATTGCCGAAAATGACAATATTGGTTTTGAATACAGTATTGTGAGTGTAACAGTTCATGAGGGATTTATTGATCATTCGCTCAAGATAGCATGTTATACTGATCATCAGATATTTGAGCGATACCATCGTTTTCAGTTGCGTGATAAATTTCCTGCAAAACAATCGATTACAATTAAGGAATTAAATGGTTTAAAGCCGGGTGATTTTATTACTCATATCGATCATGGAATAGGAATATATAGTGGCTTAGAGAAGATTGAAATAAATGGCAAGGTGCAGGAAGCAGTAAGATTGAAGTATAAAGACAATGATGTTCTTTATGTTAGTATTCACTCATTACATAGAATTTCAAAATATTCAGGTAAGGAGGGTTTTACACCTTCGTTAAATAAAATCGGCTCTGCTGCATGGGCAAATCTTAAAAAGAAAACAAAGCAGCGGCTTAAGGATATTGCTAAGGATCTTATAAAGCTTTATGCTGAGCGCAAAACCAAGAAGGGGTTTGCCTTTTCTCCTGATTCTTACTTGCAAAATGAACTTGAAGCTTCATTTATATATGAAGATACTCCTGATCAAATAAAATCAACAGCGGATGTGAAAAAGGATATGGAGGATATTGTTCCTATGGATAGACTTATTTGCGGCGATGTTGGTTTTGGGAAAACTGAAGTTGCTATAAGGGCTGCATTTAAAGCTGTAGCTGATAGTAAGCAGGTTGCAGTGCTTGTGCCAACAACTATTTTGGCATTACAGCATCATCAAACTTTTTCAGAAAGACTTAAAGAATTTCCTTGTGAAGTGGAGTATATAAACAGGTTTAAAACAGCGAAAGAAAAGACAGACATTCTTAAAAAACTTAAGGAAGGTAAAATTGATATTCTAATTGGAACTCACCGTCTTGTAAGCGAAGATGTTAAGTTTAAAGATCTTGGACTGCTTATTATTGATGAGGAACAAAAATTTGGTGTTGCAAAGAAAGAAAAGCTAAAACAGATTAAAGTAAATGTTGATACTTTGACTTTAACTGCAACTCCTATTCCCCGTACATTGCAATTTTCTCTAATGGGGGCAAGGGATCTATCATTAATTAATACACCTCCTCCGAACAGATATCCTATTGTTACCGAACTTCATGTTTATAGTGAGAGCTTAATTAAGGAAGTTGTTAATTTTGAGCTAAATAGAGGTGGGCAAGTTTTTTTTGTTCATAATAGAGTCCAGAATATTATGGATATTGCTGCTACAGTTAAAAGGCTAGTGCCTGATGCTGAAGTTACTGTTGGGCATGGACAAATGGATGGTAAGAAGCTTGAAGAGGTTATGATTGGGTTTGTTAGAGGAGACTTTGATGTTCTTGTAGCAACAACCATTATTGAATCAGGGTTAGATATTCCAAATGCAAATACTATTATAATAAACAATGCTCAAAATTTCGGATTATCAGACCTCCATCAAATGAGAGGGAGGGTTGGTCGTTCAAATAAAAAAGCTTTTTGCTATTTAATTACTCCTCCATTATCTACAATAACTGATGAAGCCAGAAGAAGACTTAAAGCTATTGAAGAGTTCTCTGATCTTGGAAGCGGTTTTAATATTGCCATGAGAGATCTTGATATAAGGGGTGCCGGAGATATTTTTGGAGCTGAACAGAGTGGCTTTATCTCTGAAGTTGGGTATGATATGTATCATAAAATTCTTGACGAAGCAATACTCGAACTCAAAGAAAATGAATATAAAGATGTTTTTGCTGCTGAACTGTCTGAAGAAAAAGAATTTGTAAGAGAATGCCAGCTTGAAACTGATATGGAACTTCATATTCCAACTGATTATGTTTATAATATTGAGGAAAGACTTAGCCTCTACAAAGAGCTTGATAATGTTGAAAATGAGGAAGAGTTGCAGGTGTTTTCAACAAACCTTAAAGATAGATTCGGAGAAATTCCGAAGCCAACAATTGATCTTTTCGATGCAGTGAGGTTAAGATGGCATGCCAAGAAAGCCGGATTTGAAAAAATTATTCTTAAGGGAGGAGTTTTTATTGGATACTTTGTTAGTAATAGTGATTCAGCGTATTATGAAAGTAAAGAGTTTGGGAACATACTTCAGTTTGTGCAGAATTATAATAAAATTTCACAAGTGAAAGAATCAAACGAAAGACTTAGTCTTACAATAAAAAACATAAAAAATGTTGAATCTGCATTGAATGTTTTTAATGTGATTAATCAAAATATATCAGCTTCATAATTATGCAATGATTTTAGCAGATATATTATAATCGTGTAAGAGTTTTTACAAACATTCAGAATCTAAAATACTAATCCACTTTTTCGCCTCGAATAATTTCTCTGATATCTGCTTTTAACTTATCTGCCAGATGCTCAGCTTTTACCATGCTGTCGCTTTCAGAATATATCCTGATGATAGGTTCGGTGTTGCTTTTTCTAAGATGTACCCATTCTTTGTCAAACACAATCTTTATCCCATCTTCCCGATTGATGTCATACTTCTTGTATTGATCGGCAATTTTGTTCATTACACTATCGATATTCAAATCAGCCGGAAGTTCAATTTTGTTTTTCGACATGTGGTATTCCGGATAAGTCTTTTTTAGAGCTTTACAGGTTTTTCCGGATTTTGCTAGATGAGTTAGAAAGAGAGCAATGCCAACAAGCGCATCGCGACCATAATGCAAATCAGGATATATTACTCCACCATTTCCTTCACCTCCAATAACAGCATCAACAGCTTTCATTTTTTCAACAACATTTACTTCTCCTACAGCTGAGGCGTAATATTTACAGTTGTATTTTTCTGTTACATCTTTTAAAGCAAAAGTTGAGCTTAAGTTACTTACAGTGGTTCCAGGTTTGTTTTTTAAAATATAGTCAGCAATTGAAACTAATGTATACTCTTCTCCAAACATATCTCCATCTTCACAAACTATTGCAAGCCTGTCAACATCAGGGTCAGTTGCAAATCCGAGATGAGCCTTGTTTCTCACCACTTCTTCCGATAATTCTGCTAAATGCTCAGCTAATGGCTCAGGGTTGTGAGGAAAAATACCATTAGGTTCACAATATAAACTCACAACATTTTTTACACCAAGCGACTTTAATAATGCAGGGAAGGCTATTCCACCTACAGAGTTAACGCAGTCAATTGCTACAGTATAGTTTGCATTCTTAATAGCTTTTGCATCTACAAGTGGAAGATCTAGAATCTTTTGTATATGGCTCTTAAGCCAGCTATTATCTTGATAATACTTTCCAAGTTTATCAATGGTTGCAAATTCAAAATTTTTCGGATCTGAAAGATTTAAAACTTCTTCTCCATCAGCTTTAGATAAAAACTCTCCCTTCTCATTAAGAAGTTTAAGTGCATTCCAATTTTTCGGATTATGACTTGCAGTAATAATAATTCCACCGTGAGACTTGGTTTCACACACTGCCATTTCAACTGTTGGTGTAGTTGCCAATCCACCATCTATTACATCAATACCTAATGAAATTAATCCTGATGTTATAATATTGCTTACCAGCGGTCCTGAAATTCTTGCATCTCTTCCAATGGTGACTTTAATTTTATCGTTTGGGAATTTTTTCTTAAGCAATGTGCCGTAACCTAAAGAAATATTTAATATATCAACAGAGCTTAAAGATTCTCCTGCTTTGCCACCTAAAGTCCCTCTTATTCCTGAAATAGATTTTATTAACGTCATTTTTTTGATTTTTTGAATGGCAAAGATAAATTATAGGTCGGAATAAAATACTAGTTAAACGCTTATTTTGTTTTTAATTATTAACAATTTAATGATTGATTTTGATTTTCAGGATATTGAAACTTAGCATACCTTGTTTAGCTTTTTGCATGTTCTTAATTCGATAAAAAATGGTGTGTTATTTGATTGAGAAATGCTAATTTTGGCAGTAAAAAAAATCCTTATAAAAGTGAATCACAGATATAGTATTCTATTTCTTTATTTGATACTTTTCCTTGCAATTTATTTTGCTTCATCATGTTCTTCAACCAGAAGATTGAAAGAAGGTGAATATCTGCTTACCAAAAATATCATTGAAATGGAGGATACATCTGTTGATGAGTCTCAGCTTAAAAGATATATAAGGCAGAATCCAAACAGAAAGATTTTGGGCTTTTATCGGTTTCACATGCGAACCTACCTTAATGCAGACAGAGGCAAAGAAAACAGATTGAAAAGATGGATGAAGAATACCATTGGAGAGCAGCCTGTTGTTTATGATCAGGTGTTAGTCAATAATACTGTTAAGCAGTTTCAGCTTTATATGCAAAGCAAGGGTTATTTTAATGTGGAGGTTACTGCTCAAGAAGTCCCTTCAAGAAAAAAAATGAGAGTAATATACTCCGTAAAAGGTAATACTCCATATACTATAAGAAATATTGATTATGATGTAAAAGATTCATTTATAGCAAAGTTTATATATGCCGATACAGTTAATTCGCTTATCCGTCCTAACAGACATTACGATGCGGATGTGTTTCAAAAGGAAAGAGAAAGAATTTCGCGTGAATTAAGAAATACAGGGTTTTATGAGTTTACTCGCGACTTTATAACTTTTAGAGTTGATACAGCACTTGGAAGCAATCAAGCGGATTTGGAGGTGTTAATAAACAATCCTTTTATCCCCATTCCGGGCAGAAGAGACACTGTTGCTGAAAGACGACACAGAAGATTTTTCATAAGTGAGGTTAATGTTATTCCTGAATACAGCCCGCTAAGGCCTGCAATACCTTATAATGATACTACGGTTATATTTTATGGAAAAAGGAACACAAAGTTTTCCTTTCTGCATGATGAACCATTAAAAATCAGACCTGAAGTTATTGCCAAAAACATAAATATTAGACCCGGAGAAGTTTACAATATAAGGGGAGTGGAGCAATCATATTCTTATATTTCAGCACTTAGAAACCATAGGTTTGTAAATATAAATTTTCATGATTCAGAAAGAAGTATTAACAACATTCATCCAAACGATACAATTGGGATGCTTGAGGCAAGGGTTCAGCTTTCAAGGTCTCCTTCAATTGCATATGCAATTGAAGCTGAAGGATTAAACACTGCTGGTAATCTAGGGGCAGGTGCAAACTTATTATTCCAACATAAAAATGCTTTTAAAGGTGCCGAAATATTTAACCTTAGACTTAAAGGCGCACTTGAAATGTCGGGAGATAAAGATGCATATAGAGTTTTTGAATCATTACCTTTTAATACTCTTGAAACCGGAGCTGAATTGAGCTTTGAGTTTCCAAAGTTGCTCGTACCCATTGCTGAAGATCGTTTGTCTCAAAGAGCCAGGCCAAAGAGTATGATTATGACAGGGATTAACTATCGTCAAAGACCTGACTATACTAGGATAGTTTTTAATGTTAATTATGGATTTGAATGGAGTGAAACAAAAGAAAAGCGTCATTATGTTACTCCTGTTGAGATAAGTTCGATAAGAATATTTAATGACTCAATATTAAGACTCAATATCCCGGATTCAAATCCTTTAATATTAAGCCGTTTTAGAAATCACCTCACAGCCGGTTTGAGATATACATATGAATATAATACTCAAGTTTTAGGGAAAAATGTTGATTTTTCATATTTAAGAACAAATTTTGAAACTTCTGGAAATATGTTGTATCTGGTCTCTGCATTAGCAGGTAGCGAAAAGGATAATAACGGACACTACAGAATTTTTAATATACCTTATGCTCAATTCATTAAAGGAGATTTTGATTATAGAAAATACACAATTCTTGACGAAAATAATACTTTAGTATTTAGATTAATGGCAGGACTAGGAGTCCCCTTTG
>CAZRNU010000113.1:0-10201 GCA_964601515.1 uncultured Bacteroidales bacterium
CCATCGCCGCCCACCTCGACCCCGAAATCCTCGTCGTTGACGAAGTGTTGGCCGTAGGCGACGCAGAGTTTCAAAAAAAGGCGATAGGGAAAATGCAGGATGTGAGTAAAGGTGAGGGGAGGACGGTGTTGTTTGTGAGTCATAATATGGGGGCGGTGCAAACTATGTGTACTAAAGGCATTTTGTTAGAAGATGGAAGTATATCTTTCTCTGGAACTGCAATTGATGCAGTTAATACTTATTTAGGATCAGCAACTAAACATTCAAATAGTCAAACAGTTATCAGGATATTGAATAAAGCAATAACTGTTGAAAATTATGTTGTTGATTTGGAAGATTTTAGTAGAGAAAAACCCGGTGGAAAAATCAAATTGTCGATTAAAGGTGAGTTGCAAATACCCATGAATATTTCTTTTGAGGTAATGCTATATGATGACTATGATACTTTAATTGGAATGTATTCGCCAACACATTTTTATGGCACTACACATAATCTGCAGTCAGGAAATTATCATTTAACAGCTGATTTTAATATTCCTGAAATCTTGAATAATGGTACTTACTATCTTAACGTAAGACTATCTCAAATGAATATCGAACACTTGGTGGAAATATACAGAGTTGCAATATTCGAAGTTGAAAGCCAAATAAGTGCAGCCACAGGAGTTGCATTCAATACTAGTTACTTTGGGTTACTCTCACTGAAATAACCAAAATATAATAATCATGGAAAAACCCTTGGTAAGCATTTGTTCGACAACATATAATCTTGAGAATTATATTTCAATTGCATTAGACAGTTGGTTAAGCCAGAAAGTTAATTTTAAATACGAGATAGTAATTTCTGATGATTGCAGTAAAGATAGTACAGCAGCCATAGTACAGCAGTATGTTGAAAAGTATCCCGAAATTATAAGACTCCATATTGGAGATAAAAATCTTGGAATGTTGCCTAATTTTATCAGGTCTCTTCAACTGGCCAAAGGTAAATATATCGCTGTATGTGATGGTGACGATTATTGGATAAACGACAATAAGCTGCAAATACAGATAGATTTTTTAGAGAATAACCCTGACTATTCAAGTTGCTTTACTAACTCTCTTGTTTTAGATGAACCGACAGGTAAAACGAAGATTGCCAAAAAAGACACTTGGGATACTGCTAACTCAGAAGAATTGCTGTTTCATGATGATTTCAGAAATGATAATATCCCTTTATCGCCCGGACACATTTCAAGTTATGTGTTTAGAAATAATCTTTTGAAGTATCCTGAATGGTTTTATAAAATCGACGGGGTTACCGATTTTCCCTTATATATGATGATTTCAAAATTTGGGTTATCAAAATTTTTCAATATCGAAACAAGTGTTTACCGTAAGCATGACAAAAGCAACTCAAATAATGATTACGAGTTTGTAAGATTAAATAAGGGTAGAATCAATATTTACAAATGCGTTAATCTGTTTTTTGAAGGAAAGTATAAAAGAATTATTTATCCCCTTATCGGAAAACATTACTTGAAACTTTTAAAGTATTACGTTAAAAGAAAAGCTTTCCTTAAATCATTTAATTCGCTGATTAATATGTTTTACTACGACGGATCTTTGATTTTCAGGGCAACTAAAACAAAACTTTTCTGATATTGAGAATAAAGGAAGTTAACGAGAAAAATGCAGGCGAATTCCTGCGTTTTGTGTTGGTAGGCATTTTGTCAACCTTAATCCACTATTCGTTATACTATGTATTGATGTTGCATTTGAATGTGTATATAGCCTACTCATTTGCATATTTCATTTCATTCTTATTAAATTTCTTCTTAAGCTCTTTTTTTACATTCAAAGTTAAACCTGATTGGTTGAAACTTTTTGGTATGATAGGAGCTCATATTGTTAATTATCTCATCCACATAGGATTATTTCGATTGGTATTGATGTTAGGAATTGATAAGGTTTACGCCCCAATTCCGGTTTTAGCAATTGCAGTTCCGCTTAATTTTTTGATGGTTAGATTTGTGTTTAAAAGAAAAGATCGCAATAATGAAAGTAAATAGTCCGATAAAGCTGGCTGTAGTTGTTCCATGTTATAACGAACAGGAAGTAATTAAGGAAACTGCTAAAAGGCTTTCAGTTCTGATGAAGGAAATTATTAGTAAGGGTATTATTGCTTCTGAAAGCTTTGTTTTGTTTGTAAATGATGGGAGCAAGGATAAAACCTGGGAGTTAATAGAAGAGATTCACAAGGCAGATTCAAATGTTTTTGGATTAAATCTTAGCAGGAATGTTGGACACCAGAATGCTCTTGTTTCCGGTATGGATGTGGCTTCGGATTATGCCGATGCAATTGTTACCATAGATGCTGATTTGCAAGATGATGTGAATGCAATTGCGCAGATGATCGACGAGTTTTACAAGGGCAACGAAATAGTATATGGTGTAAGGTCAACCAGAAAAAGCGACAGTTTCTTCAAAAAATATACTGCTTTGTTGTTTTACAAACTTATGTCGCTGCTTGGTGCAAATACAATTTTTAATCATGCCGACTACAGGTTGATGAGTCAGAGAGCAGTGAAACATTTTCTAAAGTTTCAGGAGAAAAACTTATTTATCAGGGGAATTATTCCATTGATAGGTTATAAGTCAACGAATGTTTTTTATGAAAGGAATGAACGATTTGCTGGTGAAACTAAATATCCTTTCATGAAGATGTTTAATTTTGCTGTCGATGGTGTTACCTCTTTTTCTGTAAAACCATTAAGAATAATTTTCGGAGTAGACTTTGTATTCCTTTTCATAACCATCGTTGCCGGACTTTATGTGCTTCTGCAGTATTTTAAGGGTGATGTAGTTACAGGTTGGACTTCTTTAATTCTTTCAGTTTGGTTGATAGGGTCGATTGTAATTATCTCTTTGGGTGTTATTGGAGAATATATTGGAAAAATTTATACTGAGGTAAAAAATCGTCCGCGTTACAATATAGAATGTTTCCTAAAACATGATGATAATGAATAAGACACATCAAGTAGATAAGTATAGCCTATTGGAGAAAATGCCGATCTTCATACTGTCGGCCTTAACTCTGCTATTCGGTTATTTTATTGTGAAAAATGCTGATTGGACCTGGGGGGATGATTATGAGTTTCTTATCTCGACTGCAATTGGCAAAATGGAATGGTCGCTCCATATTGCGAATTTAGGAAGGTTGTATCCATTTGGACATTTTGATTTTAATATTCTAACACTGATTCCCGGGGGAGGTACTCCTTTAGCTCATTACATATGGGTTACATTTACTTTCATTTTGTTTGTTTACTTTAGTTTCAAATTATATAAGCTAATTTTCGACGAAATAGAAATTAAAGTTACTTATGTTAATTGGTTAATATTGTTTTTATTTGCTTTTCAGTTCTATTACTTCTATAGGGCTTTCTTTTTTCTTGTATATCCTGAAAGAGTTATTCTGTTATTGTTGAGTATTTTCTTTTATCAATATCATCTTCTCATTAAATATGATAAAATTCGATATGCGGTAATTGCTATATTGGTCTCTTTTTATCTATTGTTTACCAAGGAAACCATGTTTGTCGTATTCAGTGTCGTTTCGTTTCTAGGATTAGTGCTTAATTTTAAAAAGTTGACGATTAATCAAAAAGTTTTCTATTGTGTGTTATTAGCAGGTGTAGTTGCTTTTTTGCTGATTTACTATTTCGTTGCTTACAAAACAGCAGAAAGCTTTTATACTAGAAATAGTACTTTCCCAGAAGTTATGAAATTCAGTTTTGGAAGTTTAAAGGTTTTATATTTGTCTCTTCTAGTCTTATTATGGAGAATAATTGTTTTTATTAAAACAAGAAAACAGGATTATTTAGTGCTTGATTTAATGCTTATTGGTGGTGTTCTTTATGGAATAGCCAATATCATATTGAAAATGCCAACAAGGTATTATTATTTTCCTGCTGTGTATCTTGTTTTAATACCTATAGTCTTTTGGGCTGTTAAATATTTTAATCCAAAGTGGGTTATCGCGGTCATGCTTTTGCTTACGTTTTATTATTGGAGAAAATTCCCTGATGTTATCTATAATGTGCAAAGTTTGCGGTTGAATACCTCTCAAAATGTGATTTATCTTGCTGATAATGTTAAAAATGCGAGTAATGTGATATGGCTTGAAAACTTAAATAATGAGCCCGCATCTAAAGGCATCATCGGATATCAAAAAGATATTATGGAGGTTTACCTGCAGTTTTTTTGTCCTGATTTGTCTGATATCAACATAGTGACTACCAATAGTCTTAGTGGAAATCTTGAATCAGGTGCACTAATCTTTTATTCAGATTTCAACAACATATCATCGTTGGAATTATTCGACGAAAACTTTGAGAAAGTTGAGCTGCCATTTATTCACGAGTTGTCCATTTTCAGAAAAAAATAATTTCAATGAAGCTGTTAATTATTGGAGGTGGTGCTGTTTCTGAATCATTTCACATACCATCAACAATTAAAGTTCTGGGTGTTGAGAATATTTTTCTTGCAGAACCCAATGAATTGCAACTTAGCAAAGTTGTGGAAAAGTTTGGTTTGCTGAACTATGCTACAGACTACAAATCACTTTTAAATAAAGTGGATACTGTAATTATTGCGACTCCGCCTCACATCCATAATGCAATACTATCGGAGTGCATCAAATCAAAGCTCCACGTGCTATGTGAGAAACCTTTGTCACCAAACTCGGATGAGTCTAAAAAGGTCTTGAACGAAGATAAGGATGGATTAGTACTGGGTATGTGTCATACCTATCGTTTGTTCTCAAATAGATTGAAAGTCAGACAAATGATCAGGGAAGGGTACTTTGGGAACAATTTGACTATTCAAATTGAAGAAGGTTTTCCTGCAGGTTGGCCTACAGTATCAGGTTATTGTTTTCGCAAGGATATGGTACCCGGTGGTGTATTGTTCGATGCAGGAATACATTCGCTGGATTTTATTCTTTGGTGTATGGGTGAGCCTGACTCAATTGAGTATACAGATGATGAAATGGGCGGACTGGAGAGCAATGCTAGTATTAAGCTTAGTTTCGAAAATGGATCTGCTGAATTCAGAATTAGTCGTACATGCGAGCTGTCTAATAAAATCATAGTTTCCGGGAATGGCAAAAGTGTAGAACTCGATGTATATGAGATGAATTATCTGACTGAAAAGGGAGTTAAGACAGTTGCAAATGAAGATAGGGTGCTTGATTGGACAAATATTGCTGAAGTTCAAACACAGAACTTCATTGATGCAATAAATAAAGAGAATGAGATAAGTTGTACTGCAAGCGATGGGATTAAAGTTGTTGAGTTGCTTGAGAAATGTTATAAATCGAAAACGAAAACAGAAAAAGAACCTAAACCCATTTCAAACCTTAAATCGAAAAAGGTATTGGTTACAGGTGGGACAGGGTTTATTGGAAGTTTGTTGGTTGAGCGTTTATATATTCACGAACAGGCCGATGTTCGTGTCATGGTTCATAACTGGCCCAAAGCAGCATATGTTAGTCGTTTCGATGTTGAATTGGTCAAAGCCGAAATAACTAATTACGATGATGTCGAGAAGGCAGTAGCAGGTTGCGATTTTGTGTTTCATTGTGTGGGTGTTGGTGGAAGTGCTGATTATGCAATGACAATCAATGCTTTAGGGGCAGAGCATGTAGTGAAAGCATGCGCAAAACATCAGGTGAAACGTGTTGTTTATTTAAGTAGTGTAGTTGTGCATGGTGATAAGATTACAGACGGCATGTCGGCAGATGCACCATTTGTAAGCTATGGTGATGCGTATGCAGATGCCAAGATTGAAGCAGAGAAACGCTTTTGGAAACTAACCAAAGAAGCAAATCTTGAAGCCTCAGTTATTCGTCCAACCTATGTTTGGGGCCCAATGTCGGAATGGTTTACAGTAGATATTATAAAACAGATGAAGCAAAACAGATTCTTTTGGGTTGATTATGGCAAAGGAAGTTGTAATGCTGTTTTTGTTGAGAATGTTATTGATTTGTCGATACTCTGTGCCGAACATCCCAATGCAGTTGGAGAAGCATTTTTGGCTGCCGACAAGGAGCAAATGAATTGGCGTACATTTTATGGTTATTATGCCAAAATGCTAAATATGGAAGCAGATAGATTTTTGTCGATTCCTTTGAAAGATGGTGTAAAGAGAAGGTTTCTGAAACTGTGCAAAAACAAGTTGAATTACAGTATTGCACTTCTATGGGATAAGGTTTTAGCTACCGAGAATACTAAGCCGTTGTATTCTAAATGGGTACTCAGAGCTCCCCGAAAACTTTTAAAAGTAATTCTTAAACAGATAGTTAAGCGTTTGCCTGAGAAATCTGCTTCCGATATGGCGATCTATAACTATCAGGGATTTATTGATGTTTCGAAAAACAAAGATTTACTTAACTACGAAACATGGTTTAGTGTTGAAGATGGAATGAAAATAACCAATGCCTGGTTGAAAGATCAGAATTTTATTAATTGATATTTGTGGATTGTCTTTTCTCAGTTGTCATACCTGTTTACAATGTAGAAAACTATATTGCAAAATGTCTTGATTCAGTTTTGATTCAGAATTTCTCTGATTTTGAAATTATCTGTGTGAATGACAGTTCGCCTGATAACTCAAGACAAATAATTGAACAGTACACTACTTCAAACAATAATGTTATATGTGTTGACAGGCCCAATGGCGGATTAAGTGCAGCGAGAAATTCAGGAATAAAGGCAGCTAAAGGAGAGTATATCATTTTTTTAGATAGCGACGATTGGCTGGAAGAAGATGTGCTTAGCAGGTATTCTCAAATATTAGCTGAAAATGATTTAGATGCCTTGATTGGTAATACGCGTTGGGTTTATCCGGACAAAACAAAAGAGGAAGATAAGTCTTCTGCTGAACTAGTCAATCAGGTTAAAACAGGCGTTGAGGCTCTGACAGCGCTAATGAATTCAGGCATTTATGCACCCATGGCATACAATTACATTGTAAAAAAAAGCTTTATCACCGATAATAGTTTGTTTTTTAAAGAGGGATTATTGTTCGAAGATGAACTTTGGACTCCACAAATGCTTTTTAAAGCAACTAAAGTCTTAGGAACTCACTTTGTCCATTACAACTATTTACAGAGGCCGGATACAATTACTAATTCAGAAGCGAGTGTCAGAAAGATAGATTCATACGCCTATGTAGCATCAGAATTGATTGAGTTGAGCAAACAGGCAAGTGCATCACTAAAAGAAAACCTTTGGTTTCGAGCATGCGTGCTATATAATCACAAGTTAAACATGCAAAGAAGGCTCAAAAATTATGATAATCAATTTAGAATTACTTGGGCAGGGTTATTAAAGTCAAGTAAAACATTTCGGATGTTTAATAACAGTTTGGGTTTCTTACATTATTCTGTCAATCAAAGAAGAGTAATTCGGATGATTACTAAGTTAGTTTTAAAATGAAAAAGACAATACATCATAGTCGGTTTATAGCTAATCCTTTTGGACATGGTGGAGAGCGTAGAACTACACAGATTCTGGAGTTCTATAAGAATAACGGGTATGAAATTGAACCCCTTATCCTAACTCAGAAATTTCATTTTAAATTACATTACCTGCTAAAATCACTTGTAGTTTTAGTCAATGTATATGGACTTAAAGATTGGTATTCAATTAAGAGATTTCTGAAATGGTGGAAGAAGATTTATGAACTATTACCTGCCCTTGAGAAAAGCTTTGAGACTGATGCAGAGATTTTTGTTTGGGAAAGCACTAGTGATAGTTTTTATTTTTTACCCTATGTTGCCAAAAAAATGGGGTTAACAGTTTTTGCATATCCACATAATATTGAGAGTCTTGTTCGAAACCAACAATCTTCAATCACGGGAAAATTCACTCCATATGGATATTCTGGTGAAATAAAGATATTTCGTAATTGTGATAAGGTTTTTTCAATAGCACAATTTGACAATCAGTTACTTTTATTGTTTGATATAAATACTGAATTATTCTCATATTATCCTCCGGAATTAGTTGTACAGCAACTTTCTGAAATAAAAAAAGCGCGTTTAAACAAAAAAGAGGAATCAAGTATAAAGCGTTATCTTATTGTAGGTACTGTACATAATCCTCCAACCAGATTAGGAATGGAAAAGTTGATTCAATGGCTTAATATTAACCCGATTGAGAATGCATATTTTGTGATTGCAGGATATGGAACCGAGATGCTTCTGGATTTGGCAAAACACCAAAGTATACGTGTTTTAGGATCTCTTACTCAACAGGAGATGGAAAATGAAATGATTGCTTGTGACGCTTTGCTGGTTTATCAGATACCAACTACAGGCGTTTTAACAAGAGTAGTTGAGTGTAATTTAGCAGGGATACCGGTAATAATTAATGTTGAGGCAGGACTTAATTTTGTTGGAATCGAGGGTGTAAATATATATGAAAATCACATGTGTTTAAAAAATAAATTATGAATAATAATAATAAGTTTATTTTCAGAGCACTTTGCATGTTTTTATTATTGTTGTCAATATTCCCATATGTGATTTCAATAGTTTATTCACCAATTCGTGTTGATGCCGGGTACTATCTTTCTGTGGTCGAAAGATTAAGAGAGGGTTTCAGCCTTTATTCAGACATAAAAACAATTTATTCTCCATTGCAGTTTTATTTAGTTGCATTTGTCAAGAATATTCTTAATGCTGAAAATAATTATAGTATTGATTTATTCATTTACTTCATAAGTATAGTAGTAAGTGCTGTTTTTTTGTATAAAATTGCCAAACATATTTTTTCAGACAGAATAATGTCATTTCTAACTGTGATTTTTCTATTACAAATCTCATTTTGGATAATGCCACTTGAGTTTTTATTAGATTATCCATCTGTAATGTGGGGAATAATTGGCTTATGGTTATTATTGACGAATAAAAATACCATAATTACTATGATTTTTGCAGGTTTGTTTTTTTCATTTTCGTTTATGACTAAACAATATGGTTTGGGGTTTTTATTCTTGGGACTCTACACGATTTCAATTAACGGTGGAAATAGCAGATTTAAAAATATTGCTTTTTTGATAATATCATTTTCTATTCCTATAGTTTTATATATCGTACTTAATAAAGATTTTTTATTTTTCATATTAGGTAAAGGCTATGGAACCCAATCGTCTGGCGGGGTACTTGCTAATTCATTCAACAATATAGTTCTTGTTTATAAGTATTTACTATACAGATTGCCAATTACAGTAATTGCATTTTTGGTGTTTTTTTATCGATTTAAATATGAATGGAAAAATAAAGTGTTAATACTGCTTGGCATTTTTGGTTTTTCGTTACTTTTTATTTTTGAACCTTTACATCAGTATTTTTTTTACATAATCCCATTTTTAAGCCTGTTAATAGTGTTTCCTCTAATGCTTTTAAAAAATAGTAGATTTTTGAAGTATGCTTATGTTATTTTATTATTCATCTCTATTGTGTTTTCTATTAAGCGAAATTATGTAAGAGTCTGGAATGTGAATTCAAACTCACGACTTGTACAATATGAAATTGCAGATTCAATCAACAGAATTATTCCAGATTCTAGTACTGTTTATATAGCAGACTACAGATTAGTCTACTTATACTATTTGCTAAATAGTAAGCCAATTGATTTAGATTATTCGTTTGGAGTAACATTAACTCCGAAAAGCCATTTTGAAAGAATTAAAGCATCAGATTATGTTATAGTTTGGGAGAATTATAAAACTAAATACTTTGATTATCTGAATACAAATGAATTAATCATGTTTTATAACGAACGCATGGATAATGGAATTATAGTATATGAAAAAAATGATCATTTGAATGAAATCTCCGGTAAAATTGAACATGATAGAGTTGTTGTTTTAAAGAATTAAACAAGCTTAGTTTTTACATAAATTTACACATTCTATTGAACGTTAAAAGTAGAACTTATTGATATTCCATACATTTTTCTTTGCAAATGACCATTCTATCCATCATCACCATCAACCTCAATAATGCTGCGGGCTTAAAAAAGACAATCACAAGCGTGCTTGCTCAAAGTTCATCAAATCTTGAGTATATCATAGTTGATGGTGACTCAACAGATCGAAGCAAGGAGCTATTAGCAGAATTAAGTCAGTCTCAGAACAGGATTAAAATTAC
>CAZRNU010000114.1:0-10164 GCA_964601515.1 uncultured Bacteroidales bacterium
AAATCAAATATTAACAACAAAGGAAATTAGTCCAGTTTTATAGGGGTGGATACACGACTGCCGACTGCCAACTTACGACTTGCGACTTACGACTTACGACTTACGACTCAATCCCATATTCCTTAATCTTTCTGTAAAGCGTTCTTTCACTAATTCCAAGCTCATCTGCTGCTTTTTTTCTTCTTCCTCTATATTTATCTAAGGCTTTTATGATAAGGTCTTTTTCTTTTTCCTGTATAGATAAAGTTTCTTCAATGTAAACATGAGGCGCCTCTTCATAGCTCTCAATAATTTCTAATTCTTCTTTTTTTTGTTCTTGCTGGCGCACTTTTATTTCGGGTGTGTTTATAATTTCATTTTCGTGTAATGTATCTCGATATAATTTGTTTATAAGATGTTTGTTCTCATCTTTAAAAGCCTGATCTACTTCACCGCTATGGATAAGTTCCATAATTATCTTCTTCATGTCGTTTACATCCTTTTTCATGTCAAACAGCACTTTATACAGAAGTTCTCTTTCACTAAAATTTTCAGGTGCATTTGCATCTTTAAACAATACCGGAAGATTTGTATCGAAGCTCTGGGGTAAATATTTGTGTAATGTATCACCCGAAATCATTCTTTCATTTTCTATAACTGAAATCTGCTCTGCAAGGTTTTTTAATTGTCTTACATTTCCAGGCCAGCGGTAGTTAATAAGCATTTGTTCAGCTTCTGCAGAAAGTTGCATTACCGGCATTCTGTACCTTTCAGCAAAATCGGATGCAAATTTTCTGAATAGCAAAATTATATCTCCTTTTCGTTCTCTTAATGCCGGCACCTGAATAGGAACTGTATTCAACCTATAATATAAATCCTCTCTGAACTTGCCTGAAGCTATTGCCGATTGAAGATTAACATTTGTTGCCGCAACAACCCTAACATTTGTTTTTTGGATTTTTGATGATCCTACTCTTATAAATTCACCACTTTCAAGAATTCTAAGAAGCCTCACCTGGGTAAGCAGTGGAAGCTCAGAAACTTCATCTAGGAAAATAGTTCCTCCATCTACTACTTCAAAATAGCCCCTTCGTGCTTCATGCGCGCCTGTAAATGAACCTTTTTCATGCCCAAATAATTCGCTGTCAATAGTTCCTTCAGGTATTGCTCCGCAGTTTACAGCTATATATTGCCCATGTTTACGCGGACTTAATTGATGTATTATTTTTGGGAAAACTTCCTTGCCTACACCACTTTCTCCACTAACTAATACAGAGATGTCGGTTGGGGCAACCTGACGAGCAACATCAATCGCTCTCTCTAATAGTGGAGAGCTCCCTATTATATTAAATCTTTGCTTTATTGATTGTATCTCCATGCTTTATGCGAAAAATTGCCGGAGAGAGATTCCTCTTCTCCCTTCAGTTTGCAAAATTAAGGTTTTAAAAAAAATAAAGCTACTTTGATTTAAAAGAATTTAGATTTGAAGAAATCGTTTTGCCTTGAACTTTTATCATTTTTGGCATAGAAAAAAAACTTAAGGAGAATTTCATCAAAAAGAGAAACCAAACTTTTGTATTTGATTATCTTTGCACGTTTTAGATAAGAACATAAAAGCACATTATATATGAACAACCATCAACAAACAAAAGCGTTTAAAAGATATACTGTAACCTCAGCGCTTCCTTATGCTAATGGACCAATTCACATTGGACATCTGGCAGGTGTTTATGTCCCTTCAGATATATATGTAAGATATCTGAGAATGAAAAAGGAAGATGTTGTTTTTATTTGTGGTAGCGATGAACATGGTGTGCCTATAACAATTAAAGCAAGGCAGGAAAATATTACACCCCAGCAAGTAGTTGATAAATATCATAAAATCAATGGCGATGCTTTTAATAAACTCGGAATCTCTTTCGATATTTACCACAGAACCACTGCTCCTTTACACCACGAAACTGCTTCCCGGATATTCAAAACAATTTATGATAAAGGGATTTTCGAAGAAAATGATTCTGAACAGTATTTTGATGAAAAAGAGAATCAATTTCTGGCAGATAGATATATTACAGGCACCTGTCCTCATTGTAGCTACGAGAAAGCTTATGGCGATCAGTGTGAAAATTGTGGAACATCATTAAGCCCTCAAGATCTGATTGAACCAAAATCTGTTTTAAGCGGCAATAAGACTATTTTGAAAAAAACTAAACATTGGTATCTTCCCTTAAATAATTATGAAGATATTTTAAGAAAATGGATTCTTGAAGCACATAAATCTGATTGGAAAACTAATGTTTACGGGCAGTGTAAGTCATGGCTGGACCATGGGCTGCAACCCAGAGCTGTTACAAGAGACCTTGACTGGGGGGTAAAAGTGCCTGTTGAAGACTCTGAGGGTAAGGTTTTGTATGTTTGGTTTGATGCACCTATAGGTTATATATCTGCAACAAGAGAATGGGCAAAAGAAAACGGCAAAGAGTGGGAGCCATACTGGAAATCAAACGACACCAAGCTTGTTCATTTTATAGGGAAAGACAATATTGTTTTCCATTGTATTATTTTTCCGGTAATATTGATGGCGGAAGGTTCTTATATTCTGCCTGAAAATGTTCCTGCTAATGAATTCCTGAATTTGGAAGGCGATAAGATTTCTACATCAAGAAACTGGGCAGTTTGGCTTCATGAATATTTGGAAGACTTTCCCGGAAAACAGGATGTTTTGAGATATGCTTTATGTGTAACTGCTCCTGAAACAAAGGATAATGATTTTACCTGGAAAGATTTTCAGGCTAGAAACAACAGTGAATTACTTGCGATTTTTGGAAACTTTGTGAATAGAACGCTTATTCTTACGCATAAATACTATGAGGGAAGAGTGCCTGCTTTAGGGAATTTGACAGAAGAAGATAAAAAGGCTATTGAACAGATAAAGGCTTTTCCCGGTTTAATTGGGAATTCACTTGAGAAATATAGATTTAGGGAAGCTGCGAATGAAATGATGAATTTGGCTCGCCTGGGCAACAAATATCTTACCGACGAGGAGCCATGGAAGGTTATTAAAACCGACCCTGATAGAGTTAAAACAGTTTTGAACATTAGCTTGCAAATTTGCGCAAACTTAAGCTTGGTTTGTGCTCCTTTTATACCTTTCACAGCAGAAAAGATGTCTAAGATCCTTAATATTAAAGAATTATTGTGGGATGATGCAGGCAGAATAGATATTTTAAAAGAAAATGACCTTATAAATCAACCGGAGCTGTTGTTTGAAAAAATAGAAGACGAAACTATCCAAAAACAAATAGATAAACTTCAAAACACAAAACTTCAAAATATAATCAATGCAAAAGCTGACCCACTAAAGCCGGAAGTTAGTTTTGATGATTTCCAAAAAATGGATATAAGAACGGCGATTATATTAAAGGCAGAGAAAGTTGCAAAAACCAAAAAACTTTTAAAGTTGGAAGTAGATACCGGAGTTGATATTAGAACTGTTGTTTCAGGTATTGCAGAATATTTCAAGCCTGAGGATATTATCGGTAAAAAAGTTTTGATACTCGCAAATCTGCAGCCAAGACTAATAAAAGATATTGAATCTCACGGTATGATTCTGATGGCAGAAAGAAGAGATGGAAGCCTCTACTTTGTTAGCCCGGGAGATGATGTTGAAAAAGGATGTAAAATTTCTTAGCTATTTCAAATTTATCGTCTATATTTGTAATATTAAATGCAAATATTTGCCGTCTTATATTTACTTTGCAAAATTTAACATAAATCAGTGTTTTGCGTAAGACTACCATAAGATAGTTTCAATATATTTGCCCTTCCTTTTAAAGGCCCTGTAGTTCAACGGATAGAACGGAAGTTTCCTAAACTTTAAATACAGGTTCGATTCCTGTCGGGGCTACGAGTTTTGTTTAAAGTGAAAGTTTAACAATCGTTTAATCCGAAAATACTAATTCAATTATAAAATAAATTCTATATAATGAACAGAAAAGATCAAAGACCAAGCAAGATAGCATACGAAAGGTATTTAAACCAGCTTGGCGTTCCTGAGAATGACAGGAAATCAAATGGGGGCAGGATTCCTGACTATGTTAAATATGGCACGTGGATCAGGGTGAATGAAACCGAAAAGTTTGAATCCGGATACGAAGAATTTAAAGCCAAAGCCAGGGCTGCAGAGAAAAAGAAGTAACAAGCCTATCCTTACTTATTAATCTTAATTACCTTTTGTCGGTGAATTGTTTTTCCATCATTATTTACAATTTTGATGAGAAACATTCCATCGGGAAGGAAATCTGTATTCACTGAATTGATATTATTATCGAGTTTTTGACTGATAAAGTTTATTCCTTCAATATTATAAATTTTGCATTCAATGTTCATTGAATCGTAAGGGAGTATAATTTTTAATTCATTTGAAAAAGGATTTGGAAATATTAATGTTTTCGCATTTTGAAAATGGTCATTAACAGTTGAAATAGAAAACTGCTTAAAAAAGATATTGTCTGGGTCGAAAATGATATCTATCACATTACCGGTAACCGAATGGGAAAGAATTTGGCCGTTGTTTTCTTGCAATAATCTTACTTTTTGTGTTGAATAGTCGTCATATACAACATCAAACTCTAATGTAGCCTTGAAGAAACTTGGATGTTCAACACTTCCCGATTGAATGCTGTTTATGAACAGTGTATTTTCAAGTTGGTACCATATTATTTGAAAAATTGGATATCCTTCCCCATAATACCATTGTTCAAAAAACCATTCCCAATTTTGTCCTGTAATGTTTTCAAGTTCTTCCCTGAAGTCATCACCTGTTGCAACGCTATCTTTGAAACTTTCATTAAATGATCGGAGAACTTCAAAAAACAAATCATCATCATTAATTTCATTTCTGAGGATATGTAAAATAGCAGCACCTTTTTTATAAGAAAGCCGTCCGCTGAATATACGCCAAACATCTGCGGTTTCAAGCGGAGGCACATAAACACTTCCGCCTGGCTGAGAAAGTATTAATGTGTGGGCTGATTCCATCCACAATTTAGCATGTTCTTTCCCAAATATAAACTCTCTTGCCAGATACTCACTATATGATGCAAACCCCTCATTTATCCATATATCGCTCCATGTAGCACATGTTACGTTATTTCCAAACCAATGATGTGCTATTTCATGGCTGATAATATCCGGATTAAAACTCCCCATAGTGCTCATAGTTTGATGTTCCATAGCTCCTCCCATGGGTGCACTTGCATGTCCGTATTTCTCTTCTGAAAAAGGATAATTTCCAAATAATGTTGAGAAAGCCGACATGTAATCTTTTGTCAGCATCAAATTATTCATTATGGCATTTATATAATTGTCATCATTATAAAGAAAGTTCTGCACAAAAACTTCTTCTCCTTCTGTTGCTAGAGGGGCGTAGAAATTATATTCCTGATAATCTGACACTGCAATAGAAATTAAGTAATATGCAATTGGATAAAAGGATTTCCATTCATATCGGGTTTTGTTGTCTCCAACATCAATTACATTGTACAAAATCCCGTTTGAGGCTGCAATATATCCGTTAGGGGTTGTTATATAAACATAAACGCTGTCGGCCTTATCTTCGAGTACCTGTTTTACAGGAAACCATTTTCTTGCGTTCAAGGGTTCGCTAAGGGTCCACAATACCGGATGACCGGTATTCGAATAAGCACTTTGTATTCCTGAAAAGAACCCGGAGGGCTCCGGAGTTCCGCTGTATTCAATTGTTATATCAATAATATGGCCTATATTCACAGGAGTTGTAAGTGAAATAATTAATTCATTATTGGTGTGATTAAAGTTTAAATCACTGCCTCCTGTGTATTTCACATTACCAACAGTTAAGTCATTCATTAACTCAACAACAAAGCTGCTTAAGTTGTTTTTATTAGATTTTGCTTTTATTCTTGTGCTGCCTATTAAGTCTGTTGAAGTAGGCTCAACATCCAGTGAAATCCCATAGAAGCTCACATCATAATCCCATAACCCGGGATTCTGCTCATAAGTGCCGCTTTTCATTGAAGCATTAATTTTTGTATGTGCACAATCAGGCAATGATTTGCATACATGTGGTTCTGCAAATTGCGATATTGCTGCATAATTTAAAAAGCAAAAAACGTATGCCAGAGATGATATCTTCATAATAAATGTTTTGTTTTGTAAAGTTACATAAAGTTTGAACTGACCATTGTTAAGATTTTTATGTAAAATGAATTTATTAATTAATGAATAAGCATTTTAAAAAATAAAATTTGCAAATTTGCAGTTGATACTATTGTTATGTCAACTCAAATTTCACAATTAGCAGGACAAACTGCTATATACGGTCTAAGCAGCATAATTGGAAGGCTTCTTAATTACCTGCTTGTGCCTCTTTATACAAGAGTGTTTCTTACCGGAGAATTTGGTGTGATAGTAGAAATGTACTCTTATGTTGCTTTTCTTATAGTATTGCTCACTTATGGTATGGAAACAGCTCTTTTTCGATTCTACCAAACTGAAAAAGATGACAGAGATAAAGTTTTTGGAACTTCTGTAACTTCTATTATTACAAGTTCTATTCTTTTCATAATATTTGTGATAATATTTCGCAATAATCTGGCTGAATTATTAAGGTATCCTCAGCACTCTGAATATGTTGTTTGGTTTGCAATTATAATAGGATTTGATGCAATTACTGCAATTCCTTTTGCAAAACTGAGAGCAGAAAATAAGCCAATGAAGTTTGCTGTTATTAAGCTTATAAATATAGGAATCAATATAGGGTTAAATTTATTCTTCCTTTTATTATGTCCGTGGATTGAAGAAAATGGCAGTGATTTTTTTAAATCTCTAATAAGCACAATATACAATCCTTCATTAGGAGTGGGATACGTGTTTATAGCAAACCTGATTGCAAGCATTATTACATTGTTGCTTTTGTTACCTTCTATAATTTCCAGTAAACTAAAGCTGTCTGTTCCTCTTTTAAAAAGTATGCTTGTATATGCATTGCCACTGCTTATTGCCGGATTGGCGGGTGTTGCAAACGAAGCACTTGATAAGCTTCTTCTTAAATTCATTCTGCCAGAAAATATTGCTATGCAGCATGTTGGTATTTATGGAGCTTGTTTTAAAATTGCTATTATAATGGCCATCTTCATTCAGGCATTTAGATTTGCGGCTGAGCCGTTTTTCTTCTCAAATTCGGAAAAAAAAGATGCACCGGAGCTATACGCAAATGTTATGAAGTATTTTGTGTTTGCTTGTCTCGTAATCTTTTTAGGAATAATGCTCTTTATGGATATTGTACAACACTTTATTGGCAGAGAATATCGCGAAGGACTTGATGTTGTTCCCGTTTTACTTATGGGCAAAATGTTTCTTGGAATTTATTTTAACCTTAGTATATGGTATAAGATTACCGGACAAACTAAGTATGGCGCAATTTTTACAATAGTTGGCGCAGCTATAACAATAGGACTAAATATCTGGTTAATACCTATATACGGCTATTTTGGATCAGCATGGGTACAGCTTATTTGCTATTTTTCTATGACTGTAATGTGTTTATATTTTGGACAAAAATACTTTAGAGTACCTTACCCTTGGGGCAAAATTTTCTTTATGATTGCTCTTGCTTTACTAATATATTTTATTAGCACTCAGATAAATATTAGTTCAAGTCTTATTTCTCATTTTGTTAATGCTATTCTTCTATTATCGTTTTTAGTGATTGCTGTTGCCTCTGATAAATCTTTTTCCCAAGATTTTAAGACTATAAAAAAGAGATTATTAGGAAATCGCAGGTCTGTTTAGTCTACCGTTATTTTGATTTTCCTGCAAAAATCCCTATCTTTGTTGGTTGCGAATGTTCTGTATTCAGAGCAGTTTTTTTTCAACATAAAAATCTACTAAATGCAAGATAACATCCAAAATATTTCCAACGACTTTGTTATATCCGAAAAAAGCAGAAGAATTCTAAATAAAATTCTTGAAGAAAATCCTGAAATTAAAGAAATATTAATGATTTCAGAGACTTCAGATGAGGTGCTTGTTAAATTAAAAAAACTTGCAGATGACTATTTAAATAACAATCCGGTTGCTAGAAAATTTTGCTACAATGAAGAAAAAGGCAGAAAAGCAATGGAACGTCTCGATTGGCAGGATTATGCGGCTGTAAGAATCGTTGATTATGTCAATAATGCAGGAAGAATTTATAAGGACTTAAACCTTAGAGGAAAAAAAATCCCGAACAATCCCTTCGAAATGCTTTGGGAAGCAGCAAAATTTGGAACCGGAAAGGCAAAAGCCGGCTTCTTTCTTGATATGCTGTATCTTTTTAGGCAGTTTTATGGAAGAACTTCTAACGAAATTCCAACCAAAGAGTCTATTATGAAATGGATGGATAAATACCCTGTTGGAACTGACTCGAGAATAGTGGAAATTCGAAATGGAAATAAAGCCAGAATTATATCTGTTATCATAAAAAAAATTGACTCAGGAGAGCTAAAAAGCGAACACTTCAAATATTCTCAAGGCTTAACCTCAATTGAAAAAGTAAAAATTGTCAATGATTGGTGGAATGATTATCAATTTCATCTTGACTTCGCAATCAGAAAGCCTGACATGCTCAATGAAATGCTGGATTATTCTTTGGATAATGAAACGCTTGAAATATTACACAAGGCTGAAAAAAGAGGAATCCCGTTTTTTATTAATCCGTACTACTTGTCACTTCTTAATGTTGACACACCAAAGTTTGCTCGCGGAGCAGACTTGGCAATCAGATATTATGTTTTTTATTCAAAACAACTTGTTGATGAATTTGGACATATTGTTGCATGGGAAAAAGAAGACATTGTTGAGCCGGGCAAACCTAATGCAGCAGGGTGGATTCTGCCTACAAAGCATAACATACACAGAAGATATCCTGAAGTAGCAATTCTAATTCCTGACACAATGGGTAGAGCTTGCGGCGGGCTATGTGCAAGCTGTCAAAGAATGTACGATTTTCAAAGAGGAAACCTAAATTTCAATTTGGAAAAGCTTAGACCGAACGAGAAATGGGGAGAAAAACTTACCCGCATAATGAAATATTGGGAAAACGATTCTAAACTTAGAGATATTCTGGTAACAGGCGGCGACGCCTTGATGAGCGCTAATAAAACTCTTAAGAATATTTTTGAGGAAATCTATAAAATGGCTCTGGCTAAAAAAGAGGCAAATAAACTGCGAAAAGACGGAGAAAAATATGCAGAGATTTTGAGAGTAAGACTTGGTTCCAGATTACCTGCATACCTTCCACAAAGAATTACTCCTGAACTTACCAAGATTCTTAAAGATTTCAAAGAAAAGGCTTCGAAAATAGGGATTAAACAGTTTGTTTTGCAAACTCACTTTCAATCTCCTCTTGAAATCACACCTGAAGCAAGGCTTGGCATACAAAGGATTATCAGCGCCGGTTGGACTGTCACAAATCAGCTTGTATTTACTGCTCCGGCATCCCGCAGAGGACATACAGCCAAACTTCGCAAAGCCCTTAATGACATTGGAGTGCTTACTTATTATACTTTCTCGGTAAAAGGTTATATGGAAAACAGTTTTAAGTTTGCCACAAATGCCAGAGCGGTTCAGGAACAAATTGAGGAAAAAGTTATTGGAAGCGTGCCAAATGAGTTCGATTCTGAAATAAAGAAGCTTCCTCAGAATGCTGAAAATCTTATTGAAAACATCAATAATCTAAGAAAAAAGATTGATATTCCATTCTTGGCAACAGACCGCAATGTAATGAATCTGCCCGGAGTTGGGAAAAGCCTTACATTCAGAGTGATTGGCATAACAAGAGGAGGCAGAAGAATACTTGAATTCGACCATGATTTTACCCGATCTCACAGTCCGGTGGTTGAAAAAATAGGAAAGTTTGTTATAATAGAATCAAAATCAATATACAACTATCTTCAGCAGCTTGAAGAAATGGGAGAAGACAGAAAAGAGTATGAATCTATTTGGGGCTACTCAATAGGTGAAACAGAGCCAAGGCATCCTGTTTATGAATACCCTCAATATGATTTTAAACTTACTGATACGTTTACCAATATTTCAAGTTAAAATTTAAAATTTGAACGACAATCCAACTCCAAGCAATTGCTTGAATTGAGTTCTTGGTCC
>CAZRNU010000115.1:0-9677 GCA_964601515.1 uncultured Bacteroidales bacterium
AAAAATAAAAGGGCAGGGCGGACTATATGCATATCTCGGAACTAGTGATGCTATAGCAGTTGAAGAAAGAATTAAAAATGGAGATAAATATGCTGAACTAATTTATATGGCGATTGCATATCAGGTTGCTAAAGAAATTGGGGGGTTATCAACGGTATTAAGAGGAGAAGTTGATGGAATTTTACTTACAGGAGGCTTAGCATTTGGAACATTATTAATCGATGATATTACTGAAAGGGTTAAGCATCTTGGTCCGGTTAAATCATATCCCGGTGAAGGAGAGATGGAAGCTCTCGCTATGAATGCTTTTATGGTGTTTACAGGGGAGATTGATTTGAAGGATTATGAATAGGTGTCGGGTATAGGGTATAGGGTATAGGGTATAAGGTATTGGAAATAATTTCTAAGAGATTAAACATATAAACCACTAAACAAATCAACAAAACATGAACTACGAAATATTAAAAACAGACATTCAGGATGGGATAGCAATAGTAACTATCAGTCGTCCGGAGGCATTAAATGCTCTTAACTCCAAGTTCTTTGCTGAAATGAATTCATTACTTGCTGAATTGGAGAAAAACAATGCAGTTAAGATAATTATTATTACCGGTGAAGGTAAAGCTTTTGTTGCAGGTGCCGACATTTCTGAAATGGTAAATATGAATTCTCAGCAAGGACAGGATTTCTCCAAAAAAGGTCAAGATACCTTCAATAAAATCGAAGACATTGATAAACCTGTTATTGCTGCCGTTAATGGTTTTGCTCTTGGTGGTGGCTGTGAATTAGCTATGTCAACTGATTTCAGAATAGCCAGCAACTTAGCGAAATTCGGACAACCGGAAGTAAACCTCGGATTAATTCCAGGTTATGCAGGTACTCAAAGACTTGCAAGGATAGTCGGACTTTCTAATGCTTTGTATCTACTTTATACTGCAGATATGATTACCGCAGATGAAGCGCTTAGAATGGGTTTGGTGCAAAAAGTTGTTGAGCCTGATCAACTTCTCACAGAAGCAGTTGCAATTGCAAAAAAGATTGCCTCTAAAGGTCCAAATGCAATTAAAAAAGTGAAGAAAGTTACAAGGAAAGGATTATTAGGCGATTTTTATGATGGTTGCAATCTGGAAGCCAAAGAATTCGGAACCCTCTTCGGAAATGAAGGTACTGAAGGAATGACTGCTTTCTTAGAAAAAAGAAAACCGAATTGGAACTAGTCGGGTAGTTATGTAGTCGTGTAGTCATGTAGATAGGTAGTTAGTTAGTTAGTTAGTCAAGTCCTGATACCCGATACCTGATACCTGACACCCGAATTTATTAAAAGAATGAAATTTTAATAACAAACAAATTGATAGTAAAACAAAATTGATTAACAAACAAAACAACGAAAGCATGAATTATACAGAGAAATTACAAAACGTGTCGGTTTTGGGTGCTGCCGGAAAGATGGGCAGCGGCATTCTGTTGCTTACTGCAATGGAAATGGCAGATCTTAGCCTGAAACCTGAAAATAAAGGGAAGCTTTTTGTGCTTAATGCTATGGATGTGTCAAGCGAAGCTTTGCTTGGTCTTATGAAGTACGTTAAAGCACAAGTTTTAAAAGCCGCTGAAAAGAAAGTTGTAGGATTAAGAGATATGTACGCTGACAGGGAAGACCTAATCAATAACAGCGAAATTATCAATCAGTATGTTGAAGATGTTCTATTCATTATCAGACCAACAACTGTTCTTGAAGCTACTTACGATTCAGAAGTTATTTTTGAAGCAATTAAAGAAGACCCGGCACTTAAGGTGAAAATCTTCAAACAAATCAATGAAAACAGTAAAAAACAACCTTGGTTCTGCACTAATACTTCTTCAATTCCGATTAACGAACTTGATTCTAAAGCCGGCCTTAATGGCAGAGTACTAGGAGTTCATTTCTACAATCCTCCTGCAATTCAAAAATTGGTTGAAATTATCAAAACTGATAAAACTCAGGCCGACCTTGTTGAGTTTGCAAATACTTTTTCTAAAAACCTTAAAAAAGTAGTTGTTCCTTCTGCCGATTTTGCCGGATTTATCGGCAATGGTCATTTTATGCGCGATGCTCTTCACGGTATTAAAGAGGCTGAAGAATTGACTAAGAAATACTCTTTCACTGAGGCTGTTTATATGATAAACAAAATTTCTCAGGAATATCTGATTCGTCCAATGGGTATTTTTCAGCTTATTGATTATGTTGGAATAGACGTTTGTCAATACATTATGAGCGTTATGAATCCTTATCTTAAAGATGAAGATTTACATAGTTCTCTTCTTGATAAAATGATTGAAATTGGTGTTCGTGGCGGACAAAATTTTGACGGTTCACAAAAAGACGGATTCCTTAAATATGAAAAAGGAAGACCTGTTGCAATATATGATGTTAACAAGAAAGCATATCAGAATATAACTGATTTTCAAGCTAAGTGTGATGCGGAATTAGGTAAAATGGCCGATTCTGTTAAACCATGGAAATCTGTTGTTGGAGATAAAGGCAAAGATGATTATCTGAAAGGCTATTATAACGACCTTAAAGTTCTAAACACAATGGGTAGCGAATTAGCTCTGAAATATGCAAAACGTTCTAAAGAAATAGGACTTAAGCTTGTAGCTGATAAAGTTGCAGACAATGATAATGATGTTAATACAGTGCTGTTGACCGGATTTTTCCATGCATACGGCCCAATTAATGATTACATATAATAAGGAGGATATAATTATGACAAAACTACGTAGAAAAGTATATATGGTTGCCGGTTATAACACCATATCAATGGGTACCGGTAGAAAAGAATTTCATCCGAAAAAGCCTCGCCCTGATCTTGAAGATTATATTAAAGAAGCCGGACAAGCTGTTCTTAAAATGATTGGCGGCGCAAAAAACGTTGACGAAACCGTTATCGGTAACTTCATTGGTGCTCTATTTAACAGGCAGGCTAATATGGCTGCTTTTGCACCTATGATTGATGAAGGATTACGTTATAAACCGGCTATCAGAGTTGAAGGTGCTTGTGGAACAGGTGCTTTAGCGCTTGCAACCGGAATTAAATCGATTCTCGCAGAAACTGCTGATGTGGCTCTTGTTCTTGGTGTTGAAGTTCAAAACACTGTTAAAGCAATGTACGGTGCCGATATTCTTGCAGCTGCAGGATGGGCAAAAGAAAGAAAAACAGGTCATGCTTATTTCTTCCCGGGAAAATTTAGCGATAGGTCAAAAGCTTATGCTGAAAAGTTTGGCGCTGATAAAACTAGAGCGGCCATGGCAAAATGGTATCAGAATGCAATCGAAAATGCAAGGCTGTGTCCAACTGCTCAGGAATTTCACAACACAACTGCTGACCTTGTGAGCTGTGGGTTAAGCAAGCCAAATCCTAAAGGATTTGTTGATTCATTAAACTTTTTCGATTGTTCTAAAGTATCTGACGGGGCATCTGCAATTGCTGTCGTTTCTGAAGAAGGATTGAAAAGATGCGGAATAGACAAAAAGGATGCTGTTGAAATCATTGGTTTTGGTCAAGCTGAAGAAGATATTACAAAACCACCGGCAGATTACACAAAACTATCAACAACTAAAGTTGCTGTTGAAAAAGCTATGCAAATGGCAGGCATTACAAAAGAACAAATCGGAACTGTTGAATGTCACGACTGCTTCACTATTGCCGGAATTATGGCTACTGAGGCAATTGGGTTTGCTGAACACGGCAAAGGACCGGATTTTGTGATTGAAGGAAATACATCCAGAACAGGAAGTGTTCCATTTAATACAACCGGCGGACTAATTGGCTGGGGGCATCCAACCGGAGCTACCGGAGTTCATCAGGCTGTTACTATTTGGGAACAGTTAACAGGAAAAGCAGGCGACGCTCAAATCGAAATCAAACCGGAAAAACCTTACGGATTAACTATCAATATGGGTGGCGACGATAAATCGCTTGTTTCGATAGTTTATAAGAAAGCGTAGGGTAATTAGTTAATGTGCCAATGTGCCAATGTGCCAATGTGCCAATGTGCCAATGTGCCAATGTGCCAATGTAATAATGTGCTAATTGGTTAATTAGTTAATTATAATATGAATAAATAAATGGTAGAGACGGGGAATAGGATTGTTGATTTGAGTTTTGAATTTGCATTGCAGATTATTTCTTTTTCTGAAGTTTTAGAAGAGAATCGCAAGTATTCTATTGCAAAACAGATAATTAGAAGTGGGACATCAATAGGAGCAAATATTCGCGAATCTCAAAATTGTGAAAGCAAAGCGGATTTCATTCATAAATTGAAAGTTGCTGCAAAAGAAGCCGAAGAAACCGAATATTGGCTATTATTATGCAAACATTCAAAAAATTATCCCTGCGAAGAGGGTTTATTTAACCAATTAAAACAAATCCAAAAAATATTAAACAGTATAATTAATACAGCAAAGAATAATAAAATTTCAAATAATAAGTAATATGCAATTTATTACATTGGCATGTTGGCACATTTGCATATTAGCACATTTGCATATTAGCACATTAGCACTTTAGCACATTAGCACTTTAGCACATTGGCACATTGGCACATTGGCATATTAATTAAAAACAATGAAATCAATAACTGAACTATTTAACATTCGTTTTCCGATAATCCAAGGCGGCATGATTTGGTGCAGTGGTTGGAGACTTGCTGCTGCTGTTAGTAATGCCGGAGGCTTGGGTCTTATTGGTTCAGGGTCTATGACTCCGGATATTTTACGCGATCATATCAGAAAATGTAAAGCTGCTACCAATAAACCTTTTGGAGTCAATATTCCCTTGTTATTCCCTCATGCTGAGGAGTTTATAAATATTCTTATTGAGGAAAATTTAAAAATTGTTTTCACTTCAGCAGGAAACCCGGGAAAATATACTTCATACCTGAAAGAAAAAGGCCTTACTGTTGTTCATGTAATTGCTAACGTTAAGTTTGCTAAAAAAGCTGAAGAAGCTGGAGTTGACGCAGTGGTTGCCGAAGGGTTTGAAGCCGGTGGTCATAATGGAAGGGAGGAAACAACTACATTAGTTTTAGTACCACTTATCAAACAGTCTGTCTCAATTCCGGTAATTGCAGCCGGAGGTATTGGTACCGGCAGGGGAATGCTTGCAGCTATGGCACTGGGTGCCGATGGTGTGCAGATAGGAAGCAGATTTGTTTGCTCTGAAGAATCTTCTGCTCACATCGAATTTAAAAGGAAAATTCTGGAAGCTAAAGATGGAGATACAATGCTCTCCCTAAAAAAGCTTGTATCGGTCAGACTTCTTAAGAATAAGTTTTATTTTGATGTAGAAAAGAAAGAATATGAAGGTGCTTCGGCAGAAGAACTATCAGAACTTTTAGGCAGAGGCAGAGCTAAAAAAGGTATGTTTGAAGGAGAAACAGATGAAGGTGAACTGGAAATTGGTCAAATATCTGCTTTAATCAAGGAAATCAAACCTGTGAAGGAAATTGTTGAAGAAATCATGAATGAATTCACAGGAGCAAAAAACCAAATCAGTGAATTAAACTTTTAGTTTATGGATTCTAAAGAGGGCTTTATTCAAATCTCAAACTTGAATGTTTATTATAAAATAATAAACCCACAAATTATTGATAAACCTTATTTGGTATTTCTTCATGAAGGACTTGGATGTTCGGAGCAGTGGAAGGATTTTCCTCAATTGCTAAGCGAAAGTCTAAATTGTCCTGCATTGATGTTTGATAGGTTGAAATATGGAAAGTCTGATTTTTCTAATGCTGTTGTGGATTATAATTATATGCACAATGAAGCGTTTGATGTTTTTCCGAAAATCCTTGAAAGCTTAAATATCACTAGAAAAGTCATTTTAATCGGACATAGTGATGGAGGAACAATATCATTATTATTTGCATCAAGGTATAATGATAAAGTTCTGGCAGTTATTACTGAAGCAGACCATGTTATTTGTGAGGAAATTACCACCGGAGGAGTGAGAAAAGTTGTTGGTGAATATGAAAAGGGATGGTTGAAAGAGATGCTTTCAAAGTATCATAAGGAAAAGACAGATAAACTTTTCAGAGGTTGGAGTGGGTTTTGGCTTTCACCCGAGGCTGAAACATGGAGTATTGAAGAGCATTTGAAAAGGATTAAAGTTCCGGTATTGGCAATTCAGGGAAAAGAAGACAGGTATGGCTCTGAAGAGCAACTAATTGTTAAACTAAAAAACATTGAAGGCGATGTAAATATTTCATTTTTAGAAAACTGCGGACATATTCCTCATCATGAGCAAAGAAATGCAGTTTTTCAAAAGATGAAAGCTTTTATTGAAACTGTTTTATAATGAACCTTTGCGAATACTCAGCGTAACTTTGCGTAACAGCTATAACGCAGAGAACCGCAAAGAATATTATAACGGAGAAAATGATTGTTTTTACATAATCGAATACATTAAATAAGAAATTGGAATCAATATTAACCTAAACACAAAACACTATGAACTTTGAATTTACCGAAGAACAAAAAATGATTCAGCAAGCAGCTAAAGACTTTGCTGAAAGAGAATTATTACATGACGTAATTGAAAGAGATGCAAAGTCAGAATTTCCTGCTGATCGCATTAAAAAACTAGCTGAACTTGGATTTCTTGGAATGATGACAGACCCCAAATATGATGGTGGTGGCATGGATACTGTTTCCTATGTTTTAGCAATGGAAGAACTATCTAAGATTGATTCATCTGTAGCTGTTGTAATGTCTGTATGTAATTCTTTAGTAAACTGGGGATTAGAGACTTATGGCACAGAAGAACAAAAAGAAAAATATCTTAAACCTCTTGCCAGAGGAGAAAAGATTGGAGCATTCCTATTGTCAGAGCCTGAAGCCGGCTCAGATGCTACAAGACAAAGAACTACCGGGGAAGACAAAGGAGACCATTACTTAGTAAACGGTACAAAAAACTGGATTACTAATGCAAACTCTGCTTCTACATATTTAGTAATTGTTCAAACTCACCCTGAAAAAGGACATAAAGGTATTAACGCTCTTATTGTTGACAAAAACACTCCTGGTATTACATTAGGACCTCACGAAGATAAGATGGGTATGAGAAGTTCTGATACTCATTCTGTTATGTTTAATGATGTGAAAGTACCTAAAGAAAACAGAATAGGAGAGGATGGATTCGGTTTTACTTTCGCTATGAAAACTCTTGACGGTGGTAGAATAGGTATTGCATCTCAGGCACTTGGCATCGCTTCAGGTGCTTTTGAAAGAGCTCTTAATTATGCAAAAGAAAGAAAAGCTTTTGGAACAGAGTTAGTAAATCATCAGGCTATTGCATTCAAATTGGCTGATATGGCTGTTAAAATTGAAAATGCAAGAAATCTTTGCTTGAAAGCAGCTTGGCTTAAGGATAAAAAACAACCTTACGGAATAGTTAGTGCAATGGCAAAACAATATTGCGCTGATATTGCTATGGAAGTAACTACTGAAGCAGTGCAAATTCACGGGGGATACGGTTATGTTAAAGAATATCACGTTGAAAGACTCATGCGTGAAGCTAAGCTAACACAGATTTACGAAGGAACTTCTGAAATCCAGAAAATCGTTATTTCAAGGTCATTGCTGAAATAGAGTTACAGAAAAGTTACAGAAGTGTCACAGAAGTGTGACAGAAAAGTGACAGGAGTGTTTTGCTTCTGTCACTTTTTATCATATAACCGGATTGCAAAAACTTTAATTTGCTATTTTCACAAAGGATATTAATTTTGCAATCTCATTTGCAAGGAACTTTTAATTATTAATTAAAATATTGAATATGAAAATTCTAGTATGTATTAGCGATGTTCCTGATACCACAACTAAAATTAAGTTTGCCGGTAATAAGGAGCTTGATAAAACAGGCATTCAATGGATTATTAATCCATGGGATGAATTGTCACTTACAAGAGCTATTGAATTAAAAGAAGCTCACGCTGACAAAATTGAAAACATTACAGTTGTTAATGTTGGAACAACCGCTTCTGAACCTACAATCAGAAAAGCTTTAGCTATGGGCGCAGACAATGCAATAAGAATTGATTCTGAACCAAAAGAAGCTTACTTTGTGGCAGCCCAACTTGCTGAAGTTATCAAATCAAGACAGTTTGACATTGTACTTACCGGACTTGATTCGGCTGATTATAACGGTTCTACTGTTGGCGGAATGCTTGCAGAATTATTAGACATGACTTCAGTATCTGCTGTTTCCGGACTAAACATTGAAGATGGTAAAGTGATTGTAAACAGAGAAATTGATGGTGGTGCTCAAAAACTGGAAGTTAACACTCCTTTTATCGCTGTTGTTCAAAAAGGTATTGCTATAGATCCTAGAATTCCTGCCATGAGAGGTATTATGATGGCAAGAACAAAACCTTTAGAGGTTGTTGCACCTGCTAATATTGAAAACCTAACTGAGATAGTTGAATACGAAATGCCTCAGCCAAAAGGTAAATGCAGGAAATTTACCGAAGAAAACGTTAACGAACTTGTGGATGTTTTACATAAAGAAGCAAAATTGATATAAACTACTAAACTCAATATAAAATGACAGTATTAGTATATACAGAAAACAGAGAGGGTAAATTTAAAAAAGCAACTTTCGAACTATTGTCTTATGCAGAAGAACTTGCAAAAAACATGAATGCAGAAGTTGTTGCATTATCTATAGGTGATGTTAGCCCTGAAGAACTTAATAAGTTAGGAAATTACGGAGCAAAAAAAGTTGTAACAGTTAAGAATGACAAACTTGCATTGCTTGATAATAAACTATACACTGCTGCAATTGCAGAGGTTGTTAAAAAAGAAAATGCTAAGGTTGTTTTACTTGCAGATAACTTATCAGGAAGAGCTTTGGCTCCAAGATTATCAGCTAAGTTAAAAGCAGGTTTGGTTTCCGGTGTTGTTGCTGTACCTTCTTCTTATGACCCATTTTTAATTAAGAAGAAAGTTTTTACCGGAAAAGCTTTCGCAAACGTAAAAATTAACTCTGAGATAAAAATTCTTAGCTTGTCTCAAAATTCATTCGGAATCAAGGATGCAACTGCAAATGCTCCTCAGATTGAAGCATACAATGTTGAAATTACCGGTGAAACAAGCATAAAGCTAGTATCTGTTGATATGATTACAGGAAAATTGCTTCTAACTGACGCAGAAATTGTGGTTGCAGGTGGTAGAGGGATGAAAGGTCCTGAAAATTGGAATCATATTGAAGAACTTGCAGAATTGCTAGGCGCAGCAACTGCTTGTTCACGTCCTGTTTCCGACGAAGGTTGGCGTCCTCACGGTGAGCATGTTGGTCAAACAGGTAAGATAATAGCTCCAACTCTTTATATTGCATGCGGTATTTCAGGAGCAATCCAGCACGTTGGTGGTATTTCTTCTTCAAAAGTAATTGTTGCTATTAACAAGGATCCTGACGCACCTATTTTCGAGGTGGCTGATTACGGAGTTGTTGGAGATTTCCAAAAAGTGTTGCCTCAGTTTACTCAGTTAATTAAAGATGTTAAAAACTCATAGCTAATTATTGACTATTTATTAAGGGCTGGGTGGCAACATTCAGCCCTTTTTTTATTAAATCTCCAAAACTTTATATAAAAAATTGTGATTATGACAAAGTGAAAAATCTATATGTATTATCTTTGTT
>CAZRNU010000116.1:0-9613 GCA_964601515.1 uncultured Bacteroidales bacterium
GATATAATTAATTATTGCGGCAAATGTACCTACTTTGCTGTAATCACGGATATATGATACATTTCCATAGTGAATATCAGAAACATGATCAGTAAAATTAATACTCACATGATTATGCATAATGGAGTCAAGCTGAGAAGAAAATAACAAAGCCATTCCGGGGTCTAATTCCAAATCAGGAGATGCTAAACCACCAAGAGAGGCTACTTTGGCAGTTGGAGGAAGGCTAAGAAATTCAAAAACCCTTCCTGATTGCTGTGCGTTCGAATTACCCGACGAAAGAATTAGAACAAAAAGTACAAAAGAAATATATTTCACTTTAAAATCTATCAAAAATTAACTAATACTTCAACGCAAAAACCTGCATCATATTTTACAAAGCGACTCATGAATATTAAGTATCTGAGGAATCAACATACAGTTTCCTGAATTGTTTATAACAAAATCCGCCAATTTAACTTTCTCTTTCTGCAACATCTGATTTTTCAATCTATTCAAAACCTCTTCCTCTGATATATTATCTCTTTTTGCTACACGCTCTATCATTATCTTTTCATCAGCAATAACAACAATTATTTTATCAAGATCTTTTGAATAACCGGACTCCAAAAGTATTGCAGCTTCCTTAACGGTATATGGGAAATGACTATTTACATTTAACCAATTATTATAATTTTCAATTACAACCGGATGAATAGTATTATTAAGTTTTTCAAGTAATTGCCTGTCTTTAAACACCTTAGACGCAATCCTAGCTCTGTTGGGTTTTCCATCAGCATCAATTACATCTTCGCCCAAAAACTCGATTATTTTACTTATAACAACGTGTGAATTTAAAACTTTTTTAGCCTCCTCATCTGCATAAAACACGGGAACTCCTAGTATTTCAAAAACTTTACATACTGTAGTTTTTCCGCTTCCAATATTTCCTGTTAGTCCTACTTTCAGCATTACTTCAAAATTAAATAATCAACCTTCTCAGGAGTAATTGAATTCAAAAATATATTTTCCGGTTGTTTTATTAATGAAACTGACAGTCTGGGTGTTTTGGGATAAGGTAAAAAATCATTGCAATCCACTGCCACAACAAACATATCCGGGGTAATGCTATTATAATCCTTAAGTGCGACAACAACATTTACAGAAACCTTTGCAGGCAAAAGTCTAAGTTCAGGAAAATCTGCAATTTCAAAAATTTCCCCATTACATACAACCACGATATCTACATCAAAACTTTTCTCGGTATATTTTTCCACGGCAATAGCAACATTCACAGATTTAGGGAAAATTTCAAATCTACCAATATCTGCGTCCAAAATTAGTGGAAGATTAAGTATAGCGTTTTTTTCAAGTCCTTTAATACTTTTTGTATCGGCTATTGCATTATCAACTTTCATCGCATCACTTTCAAGCAATCTTACAAATACTGAGTCGGGCTCTATAATCAAATCTCCGTATAATTTAAATCCGGGGCTGTATTCTACTTTTGACTTATCAAAAAACACAGGCACCTTTTTTTCTACTGCTTTTTTAGCAGAAAAGAACAAAGTATCAGGCCATATCGACACAACTTCAAGGTTATTTGAAGCATCTGAAAATAAAAGCTGCTCTATTCTTTGAGAAGTAATATAGAAACGTGTTTCACCCGACTTTCTAATTCTTAAAAATTGAGAGAAATCTATTTTAATCTCATCTGATGTAGTGTACATTCCTGAGAATAGGAACTTCACTCCGGTAGTACGATATTTTACCTGCAATTCAGCCTTGCCGATAGGTGAAATAAAATAGTCATTTGAAATATTTGTTATTTTTACATTATAATTGTATTGAATAAGATTTTGTCTGGAAAGCTTTATGAATAACCAAAACAAAAAAGAACACATAAGGCAGATAATAAAAACTGACAATGCTCTCTTTCCGTCTTTGCTTTTTATTGAATTAAAAAGTTTTTTTAATCTTATCTTCATATTCTTAGAATAAAATATGGCAATGATTAAAAATCATTGCCATAAAATTAGTGAAAAATTGTTTGCCCAATTCTGACTTTCAATTATTTCAAGAAACGATATGCAATTATTCTTTTGCAAGATTTTCAGAAACACCTTCCATAGCCACGGCAGATTTTTCAATTCTTAGTTTATTGCCGCCTTCTACTTCAATTGTAAAAGTACGTTCCTGAACTTCAATAATTTTGCCGTGAATTCCACCAATAGTTATAATTCTATCACCTTTTTTTATGTTTTCGCGAAACTTCTTTAGATCTTTTGATTTCTTCATATTCGGACGAATGAAGAAAAGATAAAACACAAGAATGATAAGAACCAAAGGCAGATAATTCATTAGGCTACTACCTTCGCCGCCTTCAGTAGGTGGAGCAAGCAATAAAATGTTTGTTAGAATGTTCATTGTTTAAAATTTAAATTATTATTGATTAAAAAAATTCACTTTAAAAACGCAGCAAAAATAAATCTATTTCAGGAAATAAAAACAATCAATTATTAATTCGCTTTATTTAACTAATTTATTTATCTTTTTTGTTTCATAAAACTCCTCAACAAGCTTATCCAAAACTCCGTTTACAAATACTTTACTCTTCGGTGTGCTGTACATTTTCGACAGCTCAATATATTCATTTAAAGTAACTTTCACAGGAATTTCAGGAAATTTAAGAATTTCCGTTATGGCCATTTTCATAATTAAAATATCCATAAGTGCTATCCTTTCTATCTCCCAATTTTGAGTTCTTTTAGAAATCATTGGTGAAATTTCATCTGAACTGAGAATAGTTTTTCTGAAAAGTTCAATTGCAAAAATCTTATCATCAGGATCCTTATACAAATTCATCAGTTCAAACTCTGAGTTTTGTTTCTCAGAAAACCCTTTTAAAGTTTTAACAAGCATTTTATTCACCATTTCCCAATCATCCAGCCAATAAATACTTGATTCTTCATAATAAGAATGCAGTAACTCAAAATTGCATATCTCATCCAATAGAATATTAATAACAAAATCTACATCAGCATCAACGTCAAAGCTTTCTTTAGCCATATATTTCGCAAAATGTTTGCTATGGGCAATTTGCTGATACAACTTTCTAATCATTTCATGATGTTCGTTCCATGAAATTTTCTTGTCATTAGCAATCTTTCTAACAGAGCTATTATCTCTTATTTCGCGTAAGAGTTTATTGTTAATGAATTTTGTATTGGGATTGAGGTCTTCCGGTGTTGGAAGTTTTTTATTCTTTTTATCTTCTATAATAAGCTCTGCAATATGCAGTAATTCACTTAGCAACAATATCTGGTAAATATAAAGATCGTATATCTTTTCTATTCCATGAAGCAATTCCTTTTCACCCTTGGCCAGGTCATTTCCTCCGGCCTGAAAAAAAGCATAAAGACTTTGTAAAACCTTAACGCGTAGATGCCTTCTATTTAGCATATGATAAAATATTTCCTAAGAACGACTTAAAATAAAACAGTGCAAAAGTAATGTATTTTGTTTAACAATAGTAGAAAAGATTGAATTGGAATAAGCTTCACCGTCATAAGTAATTAATCCGGAGTAATAAATCATAACACTCAATTAGTCAATGTTTTCCAAAGAATTATGCAATAAAAAGTAATTTTTTTGCACATATTTATTGAAAATTAAATGTGTTTTATAATTTTGTATGGTGTAAGTAATTTGAAGATTGGTAACTAAAAACACCTGAAACCCAAAAATAATTTATTTCAGATGTTTTTAAAAAAAAGAAAAGAACATGGATGATTTGACAAGCAGCAGCCAACAGGGCGATTTGTTTTCCAAGGCAGTCAGGGCAGGAAAAAGAACTTATTTTTTTGATGTTAAAGCGACTAAATCAGAAGAGGAATACCTGACAATTACCGAAAGTAAAAAGCGCTTTAATCAGCAAACAGGTAATTTTTTCTATGAAAAACACAAACTTTTTCTTTATCGTGAAGATTTTGAAAAATTCCAGGAAGCACTTCAGGAAACATTTAATTACATCATAGAACGGAATCCTGAGCCACCACAAAGAAGATCAAGAGATTATAACGACATTGAGTTTGAGGATCTTGATGATAAGAGTGCAAACGACCGTGAAACAGAAAAATAGCAGTTGTTTTCTGTTTTGAAATAAAATGCCGGCATTGTTTAGCCGGTTTTTTTTTCTAAAAATAAGCAAATCAACAAAAAGCATATTTTTTTTTAAAAAGACAGAATAAGAGCTTATAAATTGTAAATTTGCATTTGGCTTAAAAAAAGCCAAATCATTATAAACCATTGACAATCAACAAAACAAAAATTTGCTTTCTGATATCTACAATTTTATATTAAACAAAATCATAAAAGAATAAAATGGGTAAAGTTATTTCTATAGCTAATCAAAAAGGCGGAGTTGGAAAAACCACTACAGCTATCAATCTTGCAGCAGGTTTAGCAGTGCTTGAACACAAGACACTGTTAATTGATGCCGACCCTCAGGCAAATGCTACATCAGGTATAGGTTTCAATCCCAAAAACATCAAAACCAGTATTTACGAATGTATTATTGACGATGTTGAGCCTAAAGATATTCTTCTAAATACTACAACTCCAAATCTTGACCTTATACCGGCACATATTGATCTTGTTGGTGCAGAAATTGAAATGATAAATCTGCCGAACAGGGAGTATATGATGAAAAACGTTATAGACAAAATTAAAGGAAACTATGAGTTTATTATTATAGATTGCTCACCATCTCTTGGACTAATAACAGTAAACTCATTGGTTGCCGCAGATTCAGTTATTGTTCCGGTTCAATGCGAATACTTTGCACTGGAAGGACTTGGCAAACTTTTAAATACAATAAAAATAGTTCAGAGCAGATTAAATCCTGCTTTAGAAATTGAAGGAATTCTTTTAACAATGTACGACAATAGATTAAGGCTTTCAAATCAGGTTGTTGAAGAAGTCAGAAGTCATTTTCAAGAATTAGTTTTTGACACTATAGTTCAAAGAAACACCAAGCTAGGTGAGGCTCCGTCTTTTGGGGAAACTATTATTATGCACGACATACAGAGTAAAGGGGCAGTAAATTATCTTAATTTGGCAAGGGAAATTTTGCAAAAGAATAATTTAACCAAACTCAACGAATCAGAAAAAACTATTGACATATAACAATGAACGCTAAAAAAAGAGCATTAGGAAAAGGGCTAAGTGCGCTCCTTGACAATTCAGAAACGGAAGTTCAGCAAAAACATAATTTCGAAAAAGAAATTCTACCTGTTGGAGCAATTGCTAATATTACAATTGATTCTGTTGAAGTAAATCCTTTTCAACCCAGAAAACAATTCGACGAAGACGCACTGCAAGAGCTTGCAGCTTCAATAAAAGAACAGGGAATTATTCAGCCAATTACTGTTAGAAAAACTGACCATAATACATTCCAGATTATTTCAGGGGAAAGAAGATTCAGAGCTGCTACATTGGCAGGACTTTCTGTTGTTCCTGCTTATATTCGCTCTGCCACAGACCAGAATATGCTGGAGATGGCAATTGTTGAGAATATCCAAAGGGAAAGCCTAAATCCAATCGAAATCGCGATGGGCTACCAGCAATTAATTGATGACTGTAAGCTTACTCAAGAAGTTCTTAGCGAAAGGCTAGGAAAACCGAGATCATCAATTGCAAACTATTTGAGATTATTAAAGCTACCCGGCGAAATTCAAATTGGGCTTAGCCAAGACCAAATATCTATGGGACATGCAAAAGCTCTTTTAGGTGTAAGCGATGTCTCAACCCAAGTTGATATTTTCCATGATGTTGTTGCTCAAGGTCTTTCTGTTAGAGAAGTAGAAGAAATTGTTCAGAATATTGGGAAAGAAGATGAGATAGAGATAGACACTAAAGCTGATAAGAAGAAAAAACCATCAATTAGCATTGAAAAGTTTAAAGAAATTCAAAAAAGTCTAGCAACTATTTACGGCACAAATGTTCAGATCAAAGCTAAATCAGAAAATAAAGGCAATATTGTAATTCAGTTTAAATCTTCTGAAGAGCTTGATAGGATTATTAACCTTGTCAGTAAAAAATGACCAAACGCACATTATCGTGTTATAAAATAGCATTATTGCTATTTTTCTGTTTAATGCCTTTCTTAAATGTTTCAGGCATTGAATCTGTTCTTGATAATTGCTTTTTAAATGACAGCCTTGTCACTGATACTAATTCAGTATCAAGGCCGGCAAGGAGACAGCGCGGAAATACATCAGACTCACTATTTTTAAATGAGCAAAGCCCTGTAATTCATGTCGCAGAGCCTGAAATCAGAGATTCTGTATCAAAAGCAACCCTTTCCCCCATTCTCGAAACAAATGAATCCAAGAGAGATAAGCCGAAAAAAAAACATTCAGCGACAAAGGCAGCTATGCTTAGTGCAACCTTGCCCGGACTTGGGCAAATATATAACCAAAAATACTGGAAAGTACCTATTGTTTATATTGGCTTAGGAGCAGTTGCTTATTTTGTTGACCTAAACAATACTGAGTATCTTAAATGGAGGAAAGCATATATATATAGAGTTGACGGGAATCCAAATACTGTAGATGATTTTCCAAATTACTCTACAGAAGTATTGAATAGAGCAATGAATTATTACAGAAGAAATCTTGAAATATCATACATAGCAGGAGGTGTGGTTTATCTTTTAAATATTCTTGACGCAAGTGTAGATGCTCATTTATTTGATTTTGATGTAAGTGAAGATTTAACATTAAATTTGCAACCCGGATTTGTGCCTATTTATAATGGGAGTAACTATAAAGGTGTGGCAACGGGAATTAGTCTGAGGGTGAAGTTTTAAAGTAGGTATAGGGTATGGGGTATAGGGTATAGGGTATAGGCAATAAATAACATTATATAATGAAAAAACTATCAATCGCGATTATTGGGTATGGCAAGATGGGAAAGGGCATAGAGCAATATGCCAAAGAAAAAGGCCATGAGATTGTGTGTATAATTGATAATGAAAGTGACTGGGTAAAAAAAGCAAACGACATTAAAAAAGCTAATGTTGCAATTGAATTTTCTACTCCTGATTCGGCAGTTATCAATATAAAAAAATGCTTTGAGTACAATGTTCCTATTGTAACAGGAACCACAGGCTGGCAAAAGCATCTTGATCATATCTCAATATTATGCAGAGAAAAAAATCAAACACTTTTCTATGCATCAAACTATAGTATTGGAGTGAATATTCTATTCGAACTGAATAAAAAACTTGCTTCAATAATGAGCAACTTCGAAGAATATAAGCCTGAAATCAAGGAGATTCATCATATTCACAAACTTGACTCTCCAAGTGGGACCGCTATAAGTCTTGCCAATGGAATTATTGCCGGCTATCCAAAGTATAAATCCTGGAAATTATCAGAAGATGTTTCATCTAAAGAAGAAATTCCCATAAATGCTTTGAGAGAAGGCAATATTTTCGGCATACATGAAGTTTCTTATAGCAGCGAAATAGATTCTTTAACAATAGCACATTCTGCAAATAGTAGAATTGGCTTTGTAAAAGGAGCAATAATGGCAGCTGAATGGGTTTTTGATAAAAAGGGAATATACTCTATGCAAGATTTATTAAACTTTTAATACTAATCTTTAAAAACACAAAAATGAGCTTATACATGTTTTTCACACTGCTTACTTTCAATATATTCATGATAGGGTTATTCATGATTTTCAGAAAAGCAGGCTATAAAGGTATTTACGCATTAATTCCATTATTCAATTTTTACATCTGGCTCAAGATAATCAAGAAGCCATTATGGTGGTACATTTTTATTCTAATACCTTATATTAATGTTTTTACTGTGCTGCTGATGGTTGTAGAAACTTTAAAATGTTTTGAAAAAAATAAACTTTGGGAGCAGACTGTTGGTGTGCTTTTACCTTTTGTTTTTATACCTTACCTTGGGTTTAGCAAAAAAGAGAAATACACTCATCCTGACAACAGGAAAGCTTTTAAGCGCTCAGTAGCAAGAGAATGGGCTGATGCAATAATTTTTGCTGTAATTGCAGCAACAATTATTCGTTCATTCTTCATTGAAGCTTATACCATACCAACATCTTCAATGGAAAAATCGATGCTGGTGGGCGATTATCTTTTTGTAAGTAAACTGAGTTACGGACCGCGTGTTCCAATGACACCAATTGCATTTCCATTTGCTCACCATACAATGCCATTTCTTGAAAACACAAAAGCATACCTTGAGTGGATTAATCTTCCTTATTACAGATATCCCGGATTTTCCAAAATCAAAAATAATGATGTTGTAGTATTTAATTATCCTGAAGGTGATACTGTAAGTACTGTGTTTCAAAGTAATGTAAGCTATTATAGCCTAATAAGACAGCACGGCAGAAATACAGTATGGCGCGACAAACAAACTTTTGGAGATATTATTGCAAGGCCTGTTGATAAAAGAGAAAATTATATTAAGCGTTGTGTAGCTATTCCTGGAGATATTCTAGAAATTATCGACGGCATTATATATATCAATGGAAAAGAACTGGATAACCATTATGGTGTTCAACAAAATTATCATGTTGTTACAAACGGAAATATGTTATTTCAGGAAGACCTTCAAAAACTAGACATTACAGATGCAAGAATGATTATGAACACTCAGTATGAATATATTTTTGCACTTACGGAAGAAATTGCAGAAAAGCTGAGGAAAAATCCTAAAATAACTAGTGTTGAAAAAATGAATAAAGCTAAAAATGTTAGAGAAGAACATATATTCCCACATCATTCAAATTACAGCTGGAATGAAGACAATTTCGGCCCATTGCAACTACCGGCTAAGGGAATGACAATAGAGTTAACAAAAGAAAACCTACCTCTTTATGAAAGAGCTATTTATGTTTATGAAGGAAACGAAGTTAAAGTTAAAGATGACATTATATACATAAATAACACTCCGGCAACAAGCTATACTTTTAAAATGGATTATTATTTTATGGTAGGCGACAACAGACATAATTCTGCCGACTCAAGATTTTGGGGTTTTGTACCTGAAGACCATATTGTTGGCAAAGCACTTTTTGTTTGGCTTTCATTAGATCAAAACAAAGGTTGGTTTTCCGGAAAAATCAGACTTAATAAATCTTTGCGAATTGTAAATTAGTTAGATTTACACATATTTAAAAAAAAATGCAGTTGAAATCATCAGCTGCATTTTTTTATTTTCATCTAAATCCTTATGCCTAACAATATTATGCATATATTTGTAAGCGTAAAAACTATTTGCAAATAATTGTATTTTTAACCAATTCGTGTGCATTACTTTTGCAGTAAAAAGTAATTCATTTTAATCAGACATACCTGTTTTAATAAATGAAGAATAAATACATCGACCTGATAGAGCAAACTTTTGAATTCCCGCAAGAAGAATTTAAAGTAATTGACAATGAATTATATTTTCATGATATCTGTTTAATGGACATCATAAAACAATATGGAACACCTCTTAAGATTAGTTACCTCCCAAAAATAAGTCAGCAGATTCAGAAAGCAAAGCGTATGTTTCATGTAGCAATGTCTAAAGTTGACTATCAGGGC
>CAZRNU010000117.1:0-4376 GCA_964601515.1 uncultured Bacteroidales bacterium
TTCTTCTCCGAAATATTCTATAAGATACTGGCTTCTGCATTTACTTGTAGATGTTACATAAGAAATCATAGCCTCAGCTCTAATCTCTGCAAACTTTTTACGGTCGGCATAAACTTGAGGAGATAAATAAAAGTCTCTTGAATCAACTCTTCCCTGGCAATATACAATTCGAGGTTTTATGTTTTGAGGATTATACTTCACAACTTTCATATTATCAAGTTGCTTCAAAACTTTTATAACATCATCTTTACTTAAATTTAAACGCTTTGCTATAACATTTTCATCAATTTTAACCATATCTGAAAAAAGCCCTGAATAAGATCTCAAAAGAGTTTTGAGCACATTATCGAATGCCGGAGTTGAAACCTGAAATCTATATATGTCTTCTTTATTTAGCAATATTAAAAGTTTTGAAGGATTACTTAAGGCTCCTTCCAGTAAAATATAACCCTCACTTTCGAGCAATTTCAATGCATTGTAAGTTTCGATTGAGCTAAGATTAAAGTTGTTGCAGAATTCCGAAAGTTCAAAGTCAAATGCAACATTTTCACCACTTCCAACCGCTAACTGAAAATAATTTCCTAGAGAATTATAAACTTGTTTTATAAACTTAATTTCAGGATATGAAGCATTTATGTACGCTCTTGTGTTTGACACATCCGACTTGTCATATAGCAAAACAGCATAAGCTTTTTTCCCGTCCCTTCCAGCGCGTCCTGCTTCCTGAAAATATGCTTCAGGGCTTTCAGGCATGTCAATATGCACAACATATCTAACTGTTGGTTTATCTATACCCATCCCAAATGCATTGGTAGCAACAATTACCGGATATTTATCAGTCATCCATGCATCCTGCTTACGATTTCTTGCAACAGAGTCTAGCCCGGCATGATAGTAATCAGCCTGAATCCCATTCTTTTTTAAAAACGATGAAATCTCTTTTGTTCTCTTTCTACTTCTTACATAAACAACTCCTGTACCTTTTACATTCCTGCATATTTTTAAAAGCCTTCCAAGCTTATCTTCTTCTTTATATACAACATAGGCAAGATTTTTTCTTTCAAACCCAGATCTAAAAACATTATAATTTCTGAATTCAAGCTTTTCAATTATATCTTTTACTACCGTTTTTGTTGCAGTTGCGGTAAGAGCCATAAACGGAACATTGGGAAGTAATTCTCGTATTTCTGATATTCTAAGATAAGGAGGACGAAAGTCGTAACCCCATTGAGATATACAATGAGACTCGTCTATAGCAACGAGGTTAACTTTCATTTTCTGCATTCTAACCCTCATAATTTTTGTAACAAGCCTTTCAGGGCTAACATACAGAAACTTTATATTGCCAAAAACACAATTATCAAGAATTATATCAATTTCCCTTGAACTCATCCCTGAATAAACACAAACAGCCTTAATTCCTCTTTGCTTAAGATTTTCAACCTGATCCTTCATTAGAGCAATCAATGGAGATATAACTATGCAAAGCCCTTCTCTGGCAAGTCCGGGAACCTGATAGCAAATTGATTTTCCACCGCCTGTTGGCAATAAAGCAAGGGTGTCTTTTCCTTCCAAAACAGAATTAATAATTTCTTCCTGCAATGGACGAAATTTTGAGTAGCCCCAGTATTTGAGTAAAATTTGCTTTATTTCCAAAATTTTTTAAATATTAAAGGGTTTTTGCCAAAATCAACTAATTTTGAAAATTATTGTAAAAACAGTGGTTTTGTTATTTTAAATTGTGTTTTTAACGAGTATTTCGATTCTATAATGTCAAAAGTAATACTTTTTTTCTCTTTTCTGTTACTAGGTTATAATGCTATCTCCACAGCCAATGCATTATCGGATAATGATTATTCTATTGAAGAATTAAATGATCTGTTATTAAATGCGGTTTATAAGGGGCAAGTTGATAGCGTTAAAGTACTATTAAAATTAGGTGCTAGTCCGAATGCAGTTGACGGCAGAAATATTTCGGCACTAATATATGCTGTTCAGGGAGGCTATGATTCTATTGTTGAGATTCTGGTTGATCAAGGGGCTGATATCAATTATAAAGGATATCTGAGACGTTCAGCGTTGTTTGAAGCTTCCAGATTTAATTTTTTTCATATTGCTGAATATCTTGCGGTAAAAGGTGCCGAAATTAATGCAACTGATTTGTATGGGAATACGGCGCTATATTATGCTGTTGCCAATGCAAATTTCTTTATGGCGGATATGTTGATTTTCTATGGTGCTGATGTTAATCATAGCAATAACAGGCAAGCATCGCCTTTGCATATAGCAAGCTGGTATGGACAAATGGAAATTGCAGGATTACTAATTGAATCAGGAAGTTATATTGATGCCGATGATAAAAATGGGAATACACCTTTGATAGTTGCTGTAATGACGTATAATATTGAAATGGCTTGGTATCTTATTGAAAGTGGCGCAGATATAGTATCACTAAATAATGAATATCACGATATTTTTTCAATTAGTGCAATAAATAGAGATTATGAACTTTTCGATTTTTTAGCCTCTTACAATGTAAAACCGGAAGATTATCCGGAAAAGTATAAAAGCCCTGCAGGGATAGCATTTATACGAAATGATAATGAACTTAAAAAACTAATTAAAAAACATAAAGAATTTAAGCCCAAGGGGTTGTATATTACTCATTTTGTGTATGAACCTACTTTTCATTTTAGCAATAATGAATTTATGGTTGGCGCTCAGGCCGGATTTTTTGAATCTCGTTTGGGTATGACTTTTATGATAGGGTTTGAATCAAGAATTGAACATAAAAGGGTTTTGGTTGAAATTGACAATAATCTTTTTTATCAGTATTGGGAGAACAGAAGAGTTTGGTATGCATTATTAAACAAGCAGCATACATTTTATTTTGGCGAATTTCATACCGGATTTCAATATGGAATAAAAGGTGCTTATACTTATGGCTCATACAGAGGATCAGATATATCACCGGATAGTAGATTTTTAGCCGCTCCCTTTGCAGGTATTTTCATTGGTAATGAATGGTTTAGAATAAAATCCGAGTACGAATATTTTGATTTAAAACAACCATCTATTCCTAAAAACAGATATAGTATCGGAGTTTCATTTAAAATACCAATCAGAAGTATTAATTTTACCGAGTCGAGTTATTCTGTTTATTAGGATTAGGTGTCGGGTATCAGGTATCAGGTATAGAATTTAATTTTAACTTTCAACTTTTAACTTTCAACTTTTAACTTTTAACTTACTTACATGGCCTTATTAGAAGAATTTGAAAAACAAGGAAATTGGTTATTCAGATACAGAGGATATCTGCCGCTTTTAATATTAATAACAGGAGGTATTGTCTTTGCTTATACAGAGATGTATCCCGAGAGTTTTTATATTAAAACCTCTCCTCACAGAATTTATTATGAGTGGTTTTGTGTTTTTGTCAGCTTATATGGACTAATAGTTAGGATTTATACAGTTGGACATACTCCAAAAAATACCTCAGGTCGCAATGTGAAAGGACAAATTGCAGATACACTTAATACAAGTGGAATTTATTCAGTGGTTAGACATCCTTTGTACTTCGGAAATTTCTTTATGTGGCTTGGACCTGCTTTATTAATCGGGCATCCTTGGTTTATAGTGGTTTTTTGCTTTTTCTATTGGGTATATTATGAAAGAATAATGTTTGCCGAAGAACAATTTCTTAGGGGGAAGTTTGGAGAAACATATACTAAATGGGCAGAAAATGTTCCTGCATTTTTACCTTCTTTCAAAAAGTTCTCAAAACCAAATTTACCATTCAATTATAAAAAGGTTATAAGAAAAGAAAAGAATGGTCTTGTTGCTGTTTTTTTTATCTTTTCTGCATTTAATATAGCAGGTCAGTATATAGGAGAGCAAGAGGGTTATAATATTGCATTATTATTAACGACATCCATTGCAATAGCCTTATATTTGGTAATCAGAATTATACAAAAGACAACCGGCATTTTGAATGAAAAAACAAAATAAAAATTTTCTTTTTAGAGCAATTTTTTATTTGTCACTGCTAATAATAATATTTGCATGTTCAGAAAAACTTGATAAATATGAAGATTGCACAGACAGTGACTATGATAATTGCAATACTGAAGTTCCGGTTGTAGGTTCTGTTACTGTAAATATTACTATTAATGAATTCAATGATTCAGTAATAGTTGTTATAAAAGAAGGCAAATTTGAATCAGGACAACTAGTATTAAAAGATACTTTATATCAAAATTCAAAAACATATTCACTGGATTTAAATAAAAACTACTCAGCAGCAGCATACTACAAATCCGGAAGCGACACAATTATTGCAATAGACGGTGGCAAACTAGATTATTATTCTTATAAGG
>CAZRNU010000117.1:4476-9569 GCA_964601515.1 uncultured Bacteroidales bacterium
ATAGGGAAATAAGGGAAATAAGGGAAATAAGGGAAATAAATACCGCGTAGCGGTTACGGTTTAAATATTGGATTAAAACGGTAAACCATCATCAGCATCTTCATTATTCAAAGAGTTTTGTTCCTCTATTTTTTTCAGATATTCATCTTTGTTAAAAGGAATTTCTACTATGTCAGCCATAAAGCTACTGTCGGATTTTAGGGTATCTCCAATTCCTTTAATGAAAAAATCGTATAATGAATTGCCAAAATAGCCGCTATGATGATTGATTTCGTGCATTGGATTTTTAATATATTGAATGTATGCATGTTTAACAATTTCCTTGTTGTTTCTTATGTCATCATGCATATATCTAAGAAGGTTGATGTCTAAAGAAAGCAATTGTTTTGAAAAATCCATATCAATTTTCAAAGTTTGATCTAAATAGGCTAAAAGAGATTCTGAGGCGAATAAAATATCTCCAACATCATTACGATCTGTTTCAATAATTGATATTTCAGTTTTTGCATATTCCAAGATCATTTCTTTATAATCAGAGTTTGCTGATAGCAGCTCAGAAAATATTACCTTCATTGAAGGCTTATCAATGTCTACTCCTTCATCTATATATGTTAAAAAGAAATGAGAAGGCATTTCTTTATATGCCAAATTGAGTTTTTCTTCAAATGAATAATTATTATTTGTGTCTTTAATTTTGCAAAACTGAAGCACAAAGACAAATTGATAGATGTCTTCCAAGGTTGAAAAGTATTCAAGAATTTTAATATTCCTTATGTTATCTAAAAATTCAGCAATGTTTTCAATTTTAACATACGGGCATCTAAATTCTGTTAATTCCTCTGTTTGTGCATTAAAATCTTCTAACGACATAAAGCGATAAACTGTGCAATAAAAAAATTTAAACTGCTCATTATTGATTTTGTCTAATAATGCCTGTCTGAATGATATAAAATTATCTTGAGCACATTCTTTAATGTATTCAATAGTCTCCTGTTTAATGCTTCTTTCGAGGCTTCGCTCTGTGTTTTTTTTTGCATGCAAAAAAATAAAGCCTTTTACAAATACAGGTTCAGGGTGTCCGTCAATTAGTCTGCTCATATCAATTTTAAAATTTGTAAACAAAAATAGGCATATTTAAGAATTAATTTTAATTTTAACAAAGGCTATAAAAGCCAATCTCGTAATTAAATTGTTTTATTAAGACGTGCCCAACTTAGCAATTGGCGTTTTCTTGCAAGCAATAGTTATAAACATATTTTTATGGAAGAGGAATTAAAAGCAAAATTTATAGAGATTATAAAAATGGCATACAGGAAGAGTAATTTCCCGACAATTGGTAACAAAATTGATAAGTATATTGCTCAAAATCCAGACTGCATGCAATATATTGATGCAAAATTCTTGCTTGACATTGAAAAAGAAACAGGAATATCATTAAACAATTCTACAATTTATCGTAAAAAAGCAAATTTAATAGTTATTTATAGAAGCTATGAGTTTTCCTTGCCAGGCATTAGATCGCTCGAAATAGTAATAAACAAAAAGAGATCTTGCCAGAGTCACCCTCATAAAGGTTTTATTGATATTATTCTTCCAACAGGAATACATAATATTCAAATTTGTAAAAGGAGAAAGAGTGTTTTAGATTTTGTTTTCAGAAGATGTTATTACAAAGCTACAATTGAAATTGTTGAAAACCAGAGAACTACAATTGAATGTTTTTTTAAAAATAAAAAGTTTGAGTCTGCTGATGTTTATCGGACGTGATTGAGATTTTTACTTTACAACGGCATCGTCGCGAAACACCTATTCACCAAATATTATTATTTTGCGTGATTATATTCACAGAATATTCGTATATTTGCAAAAAAAAATGTATTCAAGGTATATAAAAGACAGGATAGCAAAACGTATCGACTCAGGAAAAGCTATTATTGTAATGGGTCCACGACAAGTAGGAAAAACAACGCTTATTGAATCTCTCCTAGAGTCTAAAGACTATTTATTACTTAATGGAGATGACCCTAAAACCAGAACGCTATTAGCAGAACCTAATACTGAGCAATTAAGGTCGATTATTGGCAAGTATAAGTATATATTCATTGATGAAGCGCAAAGAATTGAGGGCATTGGACTTACAATGAAAATTATTACTGATAGATTTAAAGATGTTCAGCTATTTGCAAATGGTTCATCATCGTTTGACTTGTCTAACAAACTTAATGAACCATTGACAGGCCGGAAATGGGAATATCAACTATTTCCTATTTCCTGGGAGGAGTACGAAAATCATCATGGATACTTGTATGCAGAGCAAAATATAGAAAACAGATTACTTTTTGGATTTTATCCTGATGTATTAAATAACGTTGGAGATGAAATTAGCGTTTTGCGAAACTTAGTAAACAGCTACTTGTATAAGGATATTCTTTCTTATGCAGATATACGTAAACCCGAGGTTCTTGATAAGTTAATTCAAGCCTTAGCACTTCAAATAGGTAGCGAGGTGAACTACTCGGAATTATCACAAATAATAGGAGTTGATAAAAATACAGTAAATAAATACATTGATATTTTAGAAAAGGGCTTTATTGTTTTTAAACTCAACAGTTTTAGCCGAAACATAAGAAATGAGATAAAAACCAATAAAAAAATTTATTTCTATGACAATGGTGTTAGAAACATGGTTATAGGAAACTTTAATCCAATCGAATTAAGAACAGACAAGGGTGCACTATGGGAAAACTTTCTTATTTCAGAAAGAATTAAGCAAATTGAGTATAAGCAAAGCCTTGCCCGTACATATTTCTGGAGAACAAGTCAACAGCAGGAAATTGATTTTGTAGAAGAAAACGGAGGGAAGATTTTTGGATATGAGTTTAAATGGCAAAAAAAGAAGATACAGAAACTTCCCAAAACTTTCACTGAAGCATATAATGCAGAAACAAGTGTAATTGATAGAGAGAATTTTAGAGAGTTTGTGAAAATGAAGTAAGGAGCAAATTAGGAAATTGGTGGAATGGGAAAATAGTTAATGAGTGATTTCTTTACATATTTGAAACTTAATTATAACTGAAATTTTTAACAACATGTGTTACAAGGATTTTCAGAGTGGTACCTAAGAATCATTCAAGGGGATTATAATATTAATGACATAACGAAATTTAACCTTAAAAAGAAAGGATTATTAAAATTACAAACCCTCAAACAGGTATTGAAATTGAGATTGCTGATGTGTCTTTTGAAAAAAAAACGACATGGGCTCAAGCAGAAGTAGACTGTGAAATATTATGTACATTTTTAGGAGATGGATGGAGGCTTCCAACCATGGAAGAGTTAGAATTAATTTGTGAAATATTACACAATAATAATCTGGGAGATTTTCAGGAATTGATAGGTTATTGGAGTAGTAAGGAGCATGATAAATCAAAGGCATGGATTTATGTTTTTGTTGATGGATTCTCAACTATCTCAGATAAAACCGACAACCGTTTTCTACGTCCTGTTAGAACAGTCAACGAGTCTTCTTCGTCCAATCTTTCTGAGTCTTCTCTGAAGCAAGAACCCAAAAAACTTACAGATAAAGAACTTGTTAGTAAAGCAGTAGAAATCATGAAAAATGCTGTAAGTCAAAATTTCAATGGTAAAATGTTTGAAGATTGGATGATAAAAAGATTTGAATTAAAAATTGAAAATGATAAAGAATCCAGCTGTCCCCATTATATGATTTTTGAAGACTATAACATGGTTGAAGCACATCAAGCTAATGACTTATGTTCATTTTTTACTGAAACCATAGATAATGCTTGGAATGAATTTATGTGGGATGTTGAGCTTGAATATAATGAAGATGATGATGAATATGAAGAGGAATATCAAAGACATTATGGCTCTTATATTGGTGTTTTAGACTTTTGGGAAATGAAATACTTTAGAATTAATGGATTTGGTGATTGTTATGATTATGACGCTGAGGATTTAAAAGAAGACGACCCAGATTGGAGCGAAGACTGGTTTATAAAAGATAATAGCTAGGTGCTTATAATCAGCTTTTTAGACTCATGTCCCCTGAAGGGGAGTGAAATCAATAATGTAAGTTGCGCAAGCTCCCTTAGGGTTGGGGGTAAATGCGCAAGTGATTAAAAACCAAACAGCCTTCAGATTTTTGCCGCTTAACCACCGGATCTCTCACTCCACTTTGTTTCTTTCGAGCTGACCTGCGGAAAAGATTGATAATAAAGGGCATCAGGGGGCAGACCTGCGCCTGCCCCCTGATGCCCTTGCTCTTTTTAATAGAACTTTGGTCATCCCGAGCCGCAAGGCCAGGGAGCTGGCAAATAACAGGAAAGGCTTGGTAATACCTCGTACAAACTTACTTGAATGCCACGAAATATTCCGAATGCGGAAGAAAGATTAGCCAAAAAGTACTTAAACCCCACCACCTTATTTAAACCCATTCCAAATTACCCCCCCCCTGTTAAAAAATCAGTAAAAACCCTTAAATATTCCAAATATTTATATATATATTTGGCAACAAAAAAACACACTAAATGGCAGATAAAACCACCCAATGGAAACATATTGGCTACGTAGCAGCAGGTTTACTGGTGTTTTTTGTTGTAATATACTTCCTTATTTCATACCCGGAGCGCAGAGCCTTTAATGCAGAAAAAGAAAGATTGGAGAGGGTGGAGCAGCAGGTGATTGATGCTATAACTGCGAAAAACAATGAGCTTGCAAAAGCACTAATAATACAATTGCGGTGGCAATACGAACCACGCAGCGCAGGCGGAATAGGCGAAGCTGACAAGCTAAGACAAACATGGCGCAACAAACGTGCAGAATATCTCAGGGTGATTGGTGAAGACCCTGAAGAATTTATAATTGACGAAAATGAAACCGGAAGCAAAGGACTAAGAGAGCAGTGGAGAGAGTTTATTGGGGAATAGGATGAAGATTATTTAAGTTTCTATGCTAAGTATTGGGCTGACAATATTAGTTCTTTAAATAGAAGTTTGGTTGAATTTGAAAAAGAACAACCCGGCAGCGTTAGCTGTAGCCATAAATAAACCGAATAAAATGACAGACTCAGA
>CAZRNU010000118.1:0-9477 GCA_964601515.1 uncultured Bacteroidales bacterium
GCATCAACACAGATGCTGTTTTTTATCGGATTGCCAATTTTATTCAATTCTGAAGCAGACATTTCTGATTTTGGTTGGTCTTTTTTCAGAAACTTCCATGGATTTCCTGCCAGAGCTTCTTTTGCTAATTCTACAGTAGGAAACGATTTATATTTTGCTCCCGGAAACCCATCAATAGACTTCTTACATTTATCCCATGAATCAAAAATCCCTGTTTCCTTCCCCTCCCAAACAACGTAAAACTTCTTCTTCATGATTGCTTTATGCCTTGTTATTGTTAAATGCATCCCATCCTTGAGCTCTTAATGGAATTTGCTTTTCATCTGCAGTAATTAAGTTAATTCCATCATAAGTATCTGCGATATACCCGATGATTTTTATATATGGATTATTTTGTAACTTTTCATAATGCTTTTGGTCAACCGTAAAAAGCAATTCATAATCCTCTCCCCCACTTAGAGCAAATGTTATAGGACTAATGTTAAATTCTTCAGCAACAGATAAAGTTTCAGGGTCAATAGGAATTTTATCCTCATATAAATAAGCTCCTGTTCTAGAGTTTTTGCAAATATGCATTATTTCAGATGCCAATCCATCGGATATATCTATCATAGATGTGGGTAGAATAATCATTTCTTTCAGTTGCTCAACAATAAATCTGGAAGCTTCCGGTTTTAGCTGTCTTTCGAGCACATACGAATATTTTTCAATATCCGGCTGACTATTAGGATTAGCCATAAAAACCTTTTTTTCTCTCTGTAAAACCAGCAGACCGGCATACGCAGCCCCCAAATTGCCACTTACACAGATAAGATCATTCTTTTTCGCACCACTCCTGTATGTTATTTTATCTTTTTCAACATATCCAACGGCTGTAACTGAAATAAACAAACCGGATGCAGAAGCGCAAGTATCTCCACCAACAAGATCAACATTATATTTATCGCAGGCTAGCTTAATCCCTTCGTAGAATTCTTTCAAGGCATCAACAGTATATCGGCTAGAAATGGCAAGTCCTACAATAATTTGAGTGGGAGTGCCATTCATAGCATAAATATCAGATAAATTAACTACAACAGATTTGTAACCCAAATGCTTAAGAGGAGTATATGCCATATCAAAATGTACGCCTTCAACCAACAAATCTTTGGTAAGAAGCATTGCCTTTTCCCCCCAATCAATTACAGCGGTATCATCTCCAATCGATTTTAATGTAGTTTTATTATGTGGTTTAAAATCGGCAGTAAGGATATCAATAAGTTTAAACTCACCCAGTTCAGAAATATTTACAATTTTCTGTTCTTCTTTTTTTTTGTCTTTCTTCATTTTACAACATATAACAGTTTGTAGGTATTATTCTTTGCTTTGAATTTTGATAGATTCCTGATGCAAAGCTTCGAGAAGTTTCTTTAAAAAATCTCTGTCAATTCCAAGCTGAGAACCAAGATTCAATCTGTCTTCAAAAATATTATTCCATCTTTTAATTTGCAGAATAGTAATCTTTTCCTGCTTTTTTAATTTACCAATTTCTTTAACAACATCCATTCTTTGAGACAGCATATTAATAATTTGGTAATCAATTTCATCAATCTCTTTCCTGAGAGACTCAATCTTTTCAGTTTTGCTTTTATGCTTAGCAAATGGAGTTTTAAATTCAAGTTTACTCCATAGTTCTTTAAGCGCATCCGGAGTAATTTGTTGTTTTGTATCTGTAAGAGCTTTATCCGGTTGATAATGAGTTTCTATCATAAACCCATTCATATCGAGATCTATAGCTTGTTGGCAGACTTGAGAAATAAGTTCGCGGGAACCTGCAATATGACTAGGGTCGCATAAAACAGGCAGATTTGGCATTCTTCTTTTCAGTTCAATTGGTATTTCCCAAAGAGGAGCATTTCTGAATGCTGATTTCTCATAGGTATTAAATCCTCTGTGAACTGCATAAATTTCAGTAATGCCTGCATTTATTATTCTTTCAATAACGCCCGTCCATAGATTTATGTCGGGATTGACAGGATTTTTAATCATAACAGGAACATTAACCCCTTTAAGAGCTTTTGCAATTTCATCAACTGAAAAAGGATTTACACCTGTTCGTGCGCCAATCCAAACCATATCGACGCCATTTTTCAAGCATTCTTCAATATGCATAGGTGTAGCAACCTCAACAGCAACCTTAAGCTCTGTGGCTTGTTTAACATCTTTAAGCCACTGTAAAGCTTCATTTCCTGCACCTTCAAATCCGCCGGGACGAGTTCGGGGTTTCCAAATACCGGCTCTGAAATAATCAACAATACCGGCTTCCTTAAGTTGCATTGCAGTATTGAGCAACTGTTCAGGAGATTCGGCGCTGCATGGACCTGCAACCAGAAGTTGAACTTTCTTTTTCAAGATATTGGAATGTTCTTTATGAAAAATACAATCATATGCACTGAAGCAATGCAAAATTACAACAAAATAAGATGATTAGTTATGATTTATATCAACATAAACCTAAGACTAAATCCACCGTGGGTATTAGAGTTTTTATATTGATTAGATACATAAGGATTGTTAACAACTCTATCGAAGAAAAATCTAAAATTCACCCTTGGCGATATCTGGTAATCAACCGAGAAGTTTATTGATATTGTATTCTGCCCTGTAGAAATAATGTCTTGTTCTTCAGTTATCTTTCTAAGAATAGTCTTGCTGTCTCTAAAAGACACATTAAGCCTGGTAACAAGATCACTTTGAATTTGCTGACGACCTGAGCCACCTGCTTGGGTGAGCGTAAATGAAACATTTTGGAATCTGTACCCGGTGCCAACAATAAATTCATTGCTAGACAAATCAGTAACTTGATTATTTGCAAAGCTCAATCCTATATCTCTTCGGGTTTTATATTCTACTTTAGTTATAAGGCTATTTTTCCAAGTGATATCAATGTTTAACAGAGGGTTAAACTGCTCTTGAATTGAAACTTGACCAATTTCATATTCAGGAATAAAGTTGCCGGATGCGACATCCATAGCAGCTTGATAGCCATCTATTTCTCTATATCTGATATCAGAAGCATATTGTCCGATTGAGAAAGTACTTGTATATCCGTGAGTAATAATAATTGTTCTAAAATACTTTTCAAGTGCTTTAATCTTAGAAAGTCCGTCATAAGTAAGTCGCCAGTTTGGCATTGGAATTTTTAGAAAAGGACTTAAAGTACTGGAGTTTGGATCCCCCCCGGCGTATGCAGCCATAAATGCAGGAATAAGAACATCCTGAGAAGTAGAGCCATATCCCACAGGAAATCCAAGTGTATCGACTGCATTTTTATAATTTGGATTTTCATCAGCTAATCTTTGGGCAATAATTATTCTGTAATCCTTGAAATTGTCAAATGCTTCAGAATAATTAGTTTCGGAGTCGGTTGATGCAAATGCACTTCCAAGCGCAAAGAATGAAATTGAAAAATTACCTGTTTGAATAGGGCTAAATGAGTTAAAAACGCCTAATGAATCAGCTTTGAAATATTCAGTATGAGTATTAGAATAGTTTCTAATAGCTGTAAGGTCAATTTTCATATTTGGAACAGGCTCAACAAGCGCTCTAGCGTTTATTGTGTTCGAATGATTAGTTGAATATGCTGTATTCAAATCGGGGTTGTTTGTAATCCAACCTTCCCTCACAGCTTGAGGCCTGATATCATCTTGCCATCCAAGCAAAAACCCATACCCCGGCGACATTAAATCCCAATCCATACCAACAAATTGTGGAGAAGGTTCAAAGCCAGGTAACCTTGTGCCATTGGTTTCATTATAAGAAATAGAAGCATTCCTGACACTCATAAGCATTCTAAGAAATCCGTCAAATGCAATTTTGCCGTATTTTTTTGGTTCCTCTTTCTTTTGCTCTTCTTCTTGTCTTTGTGGATTAGGCCTTTGTGGTCTTTGCTGCTGTCTTCCTCTTTGAGTTTCTTTTTGGTTGATTGTTTTAAGATATCCAATTTTATTGTAAAGGTTTATGAAATTTGCATTCATACTCAACCTAATATTTTGGGCATTTTGTATTGTATTTCCTAGATCGAGAGCAGATAACGGAGCTCCGAACCAGTCGAAATCAGCAGTATATCCGGCATTGGCAGTAACCCAATCAAGCATAGGAAGTTTATTTATTGGAACATTATAGTTTGCCACTAATCTTTGCGTAAACATTGTTGTTCTTCCTAAGCTTTTGATACTTTCAAAAATTGAGTCACGTTTTTCGTAGTAGTCTTTATCATTCGGATTAATGCTTCCCGGAGGTTCGTCAATTCTAGCCTGATTAGTAGCACTATACTCAATTTTCAAAGCCTGAGTAAGGTCATAATTTAAATTATAACCCCTAGTCCAGTTGAAAGTTTTTACATAGTTCGGCTCAAGGATCACAATACCACTGCTTTTTGCTCGCATTAGAGATTCTGCATAGCCTCTATTAATATCATTTCTAAAAGAGATAAGACTAGGTTGATAATTAAAATTGAAATCTCTTATAAGGCTAAGAGATTTGTGTTTAAGAAATCCTATTCCTGAAAATGGCATTACATTTTTAGGTGTTGTCATATAATTATACCCAATTGCTCCACGATATTGAGCTTGTCTGTCGTATTCAAAATCAATATTCCTATATAAAACTTCAGTAAAAGCATATGTAAAATCAAAATTATCAAGGCTGTATATTCTAGGTTTACCTCCGCCCATTCTACTTCTTGAAACATTAGTGAAATTAATACTTTTCCTTCTTTGATAATCTTGAGATTTCTCTATAAGCTCATCTCGTTCTTCTTTTGTACTAAGCGCCTCAAGGTCGTCAATAAAAAGAATATCCGGATTCAGCGGATTATATTTGGGGTTGGCAAAAATTTCAGAATAGCTGAAATGCATCGGAATTCTAAACCCCCAATTTTCAGGGAAGAACTTTCCTAATTGTAAGTTTGTTGCTATATCATAAGATGTAATATCTTCCTGAGATCTTTCATTCACTTTCTGTTCAATAGAACCAAATCCGGCTGTACTATGCAGCCCCGTAAGTGTGACATTTCCTAAGTCAGCCAACGATGCATTAATTCGTCCTGTAGCAGCCCATCCTCCTTCGTTATCAAAATCATAAAGCCTAAGTTCATTAATCCATACTTCAACAGATTTCGGCAAGCCATCGTCAGAAGAATTTGAAAGAGTTTGTTTTGGGTTGCGTACTCCTATCATAATAACTTTAACGCTGCTAAGAGTGGGCGTTCCTATAACTGTCATTTTATTATCGCCGTCTTGTCGTGTAAATGGGCGATTTATAACAACACCACTTTGAGCATCTCTCATCAGGGTATTGCGTTCCAATTTCAAATCAGTAAGTTTAGCTAGCTCTACGTCAAATTCATTTTCTAATGGCCAAATAAGTCTTTCGTTCAATGCAGATGTTCCCCAAGGAGTAAGTTTTAGTGGAATTTCATACTCATAATAATTGTTTGAGAAATCCGTCCCTAATCTGACAAAGACCGTAACCTCGTCGTCTTTCAATGAAAACTCATCATTTAATGCTTCAGCGTGCGTAAACATCTTAAGCCTTTTATACTGACGCATATCCATGTCGAGAGTTTTATACACTGCTCTGGCATCTCCATCCTTAATACCATTCAACCTTAAAGCTACCGACTGTTCATTTCGTTGATGCATTGTAGTGTGTCCCATGTCAACTTCTCTTTCAATTCCAGGAGGTACAACATAAGGCACCGGATATCTGGTGCCGTTTTCTTCAATATTTACAGTAAATACTTCAAAAGCCGTTTGTGTATCTTCAACAGGAATATATTCTCCCGGACCGGTAAGATTTCTGTCATAAATTCTCCATGTTCCTCTAACAAGTTCAAAAGTTGCAAAACGGCAAAAAACTGGCTGATCGAAACCTTTAAAAAACATTCTGATAAATCTGATAGATTTAAAATCCTGAATATTATTAACAGCTTGCCTGTTTGGATCTCTTAGCGGAATTTTGAATTGATACCACTTAACTGTTTCTGTCTCTTCATTTTTCAACCTTACAGTAGATTCTACTATATCACTAATATAGTTTTGTCCAACCACCATATCCTGTGGTCTCAAGCTAATTCTATACTGAAAATATCTTTCATTTTCATTTAGTGTTCCATCTCGATTAATATCTTCCGTATTAGGCAATGGTGTGGCCTGAGTGGGATATGGCTCCGGTGACATTTCAGTAGTTGGGCTGTTTCCATCCGGCAAGTTATAAAACTTATACCTATCAAGAACACTTGCTTCCATTTGATCCCAAACTGTGCTTCTAAAATACATATACTGATCGGCTGAAGGATCCTGAAATGCAAGCTGGTATGCCATTGATTCTTCTCCAAATGGAGGTTGTTTTAGTACATTTAGGAATGCTTCAAAATGAATTCTTTCATCTTCAAGAGATAGCCCATCGAGCCCAACGTCTTGATAAAGTCTAGCATCCGGGTTATTGTCAAAAGCATCAACTACAGATTGAATATTCGGAACTCTTCCCCAAATAGTTGTATCAACAGTTGAAAGGTCAGAACCAACAGGCAATCCATTCTCAAAGCTCTTTCTACCATCCCTTAAAACATCTTCAGAAACGTCACCAAGGTTAAAATATAAATATCCTCCGGTATGATCAGGATTATAAATAAAAGGATCGAGAACCCAAAACTCTATATATTCGACATTAGCAGCTTCAAAATCGGTGATTGGCAATCCACGCATAACACCACCCCATCGACTCTGAGGATTTACAAGAAATCCATCCTGTCCAATTCCACTTGAAAATGCCGATCCTATATCATAGTTGTATGGTCCTCTTTCTGATGGATAATAAGCCATATTAAAAACTGGTATTGGTCCTGGAAATCCGGAAGGGTTTTCTTTATTAGGCCAAATCTCAGTTTCCATAACTTCTCTCACGTAATGATTTGACTGTTGATTTAGGTCATTGCGTATGTGAGCCGGAGTAAGGTTGTTGTTTCTGGTAAATAAAGGGTCGATAATATACCAAGCCAATTTTGCAACATTATATCTAAATGCAAGACCGGTTGTGGGAGCAGCTTCCGGGAACATTCCGGGTTCTTCTTGATGCTGGGGAGTTGATGCAAATGCCCAAGCCTGAACATTTTTTAAATCAATAGAGCTTTTGCTACCTTCAAAATCATCAATATAGGCAGTTCCCGCGCTACCAATATGCCTTGAGTGGCCGGGAATAAGATGCGCAAATTCGCCATTGAATGTTATGTTTGATGGTGTTGTTGTAGAATAGAACGGCAATAAATCAAGCGCTTTTGTAAGAAATAAAGATTTTGTCGAATATGTAGTGTTTAATCCCCAAATTGTATTAGAAATAGGCTCATCACCATAGTTTACTTTTTGTGTAAGAGGCCTTTCTGACAAATTCATTATTGTAGCTCCAACATTAAAATTCTCACTAATTTTATGATCAATATGAGCGCCAAGCAGAGTTTTTGTTTGAATATTGAAAAAAGTACTACTTTCTAGAGAAATTCTAATAGGAGCTCCGGAATTTAAAATTCCTTCATTAATAATTTGGACTCTACCAAGAGTGTAATCTACGGTATAATCAACATTTTCAGTAAGAGGAACTCCACCTGCAGTTACAGAAACAGAGCCCTGAGGAACGTTAATTGCATTCAGAGCAATTTCTGAGCCCGAGGAAGATTTGTAAAAGCCTTCAATTATATAACGATTTCGCTCCGGAAACTGTCGAGCTCTATCCTTAGTTGTAGTATAGAGGGAGTCGTAAGCATACTTATCGCCAAGATCAGGGTCTTCAAGCATTTTTCTTATATGGGCTCCAAAAGGCTCAATAACGGGAAAAAATATTCTACCATTAGATGCTTGAATAGTACCTCCTTGCGTTGCGGCAAAATCAAGGAAGTCGAAAACACCATCAGGTATTGGGTCTAACAGAGTATTCAGATTGTCCATTCCAAGTACTCGTATCAATGGAACGCCCGACACCGGTCCTTCATTAAAAAATCCCATTGGCACTCCAAAATCTTCATTTTCATATAATACATTCAAACGAAAATCATCTCTGTTAACTTGAAAAGCCCCAATACTATAAACATTCTTCATCATAAGGTCCCAGATTGGAAGTCGAGTATCAACAGCGGTACTTTTAATCAATTTAACAATCAATGACTGTGGAGCATCAATATCGGCAGAGAACTCTCCAACCTGATAAGTAGTAGTGTCGCCAATTAGAGTATATTGATAAGCAACGGCTAAAACCTGATCAGGGTTAATTGTTTGATTAAGTGATATGAATCCTAATTTTTGGTTGAACGTAAATTCATTTTGCCTTAATCTCCTTGCATTCTCAAGGTTTTCATAATCTTTTCCCGAGCTGAGGCCACTCGACTGCAGATATGCATTAACTAATGAGATATTTCTAATTGATGCCTGGCCCGACATCATATTATAAAGTTGGTTTGAGTTATTTGAAGGTGCGGTAACGTTATTACTCGGAATATTAGGATTATGCGGATTAACTTCACCTAAATCCGCAAACGCAACAATATTTCTATTATCTTCAATAGCAGAACCAACATTTGTTACCCAAACTTCTATTCTTGTTATATTAACAGGCGACCTTACAACGGGCAAATTAGCAAGAGCATCATCGTATCTGTTGCGAAATTCCTGAGCAATAAAGAAATGTCGATTATCTTCATATTGATCTGCTTTAATTGCAAACTCACTTCTTTGTGCACCGCCGGTAACTTCAATAGTTTGAGATTCTGTTTTTTGTTGTGAAAACACACTAGTAATAGTAGTTTTACCAAATTTCAGCTGAGTTTTAAACCCAAACAGTCCTTGCGACCCTTGTATAAGAGTACCCGGCAAAGGAAGAGTAACATCACCCGCTTCAATAAGTTGTAATATTTCATCTTCGGTGCCTCTGTATTCGACTTTCATTTTATTTTCAAAGTCGAAAGAAGCTTCAGTACTATAAGTACTGTTAATTTCAATTTTCTCACCAACTTTTGCTTGAACGCTTAATTGGATTTTTGGTTGAAAATCAAAATTTGTAACTGTTCTTCTCTTCTCATCTATTGAAGGATCATCCCTATGATTAGAAAGAATTCCGAAAATTAATTCTGCTGACCCTGTTGGTCTGATATCAATTGTTCCACCTCCAAATATTTTATCAAAAACTTCACTGCCAATGTGAATTTGAGGAATAATTCCGCCTCCTCTGTCAAAACTCTGTGGTTTAGATTTTTCAGCCCAGTATTTCTGCAATCCCTTTTCCAAATCATAATCAAGAAACTCTTTAAACCCGATATAATATGGTCTTCCAATAATTCTATCTCCTGATTTTTTTATAACGTAATACTGATTGGATTGTGGGTCATAATGAATTTCAGTTGTAATTCCGGTAGGATCATCAACTCCAAAAATTTCTTCGGTTGTTGAA
>CAZRNU010000119.1:0-9446 GCA_964601515.1 uncultured Bacteroidales bacterium
AAGCATTATATGCCAATATCCATTTCGTCTTGCAACAGAGAAAATATCTGATGGTCATTGACTACCGTTAGATTTAAATGCAGTATACTGGGGGCTTAGTTTGCTAATTCTTTTAATAATGTAGTCTTCTGCCAAGTCTCCATATTCTCTATTGGAAAGACCACTTAACCCTGCACTTTCTAAAATAACATTCTTTTCGTATTTCCATTTTTTTACGATGTATATAACGAAAGCTTCGAAATTTTTCATAATATATTATATTTGATTATAGAAAATTGGTTTATAGAGTAGTCTATTTAATTGCATAATACTTCATTTCTGCTTTGAACACCTATCTTATCAGCAATATTCGCTGGGTATTTCAGGCCGCTTATAGTCCTAAATATTAGCTTTGTTTATTTCATATTGTTATGTAAATATATCTTAACAATATAATGAATTACTATGTCTAGTTCTTTATTGAAATTTATTTCAATATTTCTATCTTCTCTGTGTTTAAAGTATACTGCAGATGAATTTTTTTCTTTATTGCCAATCAGAGAGTAGTTAAACATTAAATCAATTATTTCATCTGTTGTTCTTGAGAATTGATAATACTTTAGTTTCTCCATTAAATTATCGTATGTAAATGTATTTTGATCAACTAAACTTTTAAGCACTTTTAAAATGAAGTTCTTGTCATTTTCTTTAATTAATGCCGTTAACTCATTACTAATTTCATTTATAGCTTCAGATGAATATTTACCAAGAAGTTTATTGATATCTTGATTATTTAAGGGAATTTTAAACTCAAAGTTAGAAATTGGTTTAAAAAACAAAATTAAATCCCTAGGCTTACAGAATGTATGATCTATAACGTATTTAAAACTCGACTCTTTGTAAAATTGACCGTTATCATCAATTAATGAATTCCAAGGATTGTTTGGAATTGATAGTTGGATATTATTATTTTCAAAGTTATGTTTAATACGTTTGTCGATAAACATTTTTAATTTTAGTAGGTTTTCATTCATTTTGTATATATCGTATTCGTACCAAATTAGTGGCATTTCATAACTACTAAATATTTTAGCAGTATCGGCATAATTCCTTTTCAAAACGCAAGCAATATCATTTCTAAGTAGAATTATAACCTTTGCATCAATCGGGTTTTTTCCGAAAACATTGTTGTTAATATCTTTAGATATTCTAATTAGGTTTGTAAGTGTTATTAGGTTTTGCTCATTGTCAAATTTAAGTCCAATATCTAGGTCGTCAAAAAAAAGATAATATTTATTGTCGTTATTATCTTTACTCATTACAGAAATAATTGCGTCTTCAAGATAGGGTATTAGTTTGTAGAATGGAGCCTTGGAAAGTTTAAACTGAAAATCCCTCCCATATTTAGCCATAAAACTCTTTAAATTATCAATTTTTACTTCAACACCCTCCTTTTTAATAATTTCAATAATTTCAAAATTTTTAATTTCAATATAACCTGAATTTCTAGTAACAAAGTGTTTTAAATCCTTCATCCCTGTAATGCCTTGTAAGGATTCATTTTCGGTTAACATTTTTATAAACTTTGTTAAGATTATCCATTTGAATAAAAGTTCTTGTTCAATGTCAACTCCCGATTCTTTTCCTATTTGAGTTATTTTTTCAATATCAATATCATCTTTTCTCACAAAATCAACAAAACAATTAGGTTGTTGAGTTTTTTTATAAAATAAATATTCTGCTATAGCTGTTTTTCCCGAACCTTTACGTCCTGTGATAATGAATTTTTCAGTATCAAGTTCTGGCAGAATATCAAGAAAGTCCTCAAAAACGTCATATAGTTTTATCTTAGACTTATGAGTAGATTCTGCTTCTGCTTCTGGAGATCCTATTTGAAAATTTCTGGTTGTAGGTTTTTGATTTAAAATTTTCATAATATTTTACAATAATTTTTAAATAATACAATTAAAGGATGAACGTTTTTCTTTTTCTAAACATCTAATAACTTCCATTTATATTCACCTCCTCTCCCCACCCCCAAATATACCAAACAAACCAACATGAGCTGGTAACATTATATTAACATTGTCAGCTAGTTATAAACACACATTAATAAAATACTGATTAATACGTGATTTCAGAGTGTAGAAAAGATAAAATGCAATTTCAAAAAACTGGTTTGTGGTTTACCAGTGTGTTTGTTGGTCAGCAAAAACTATTATTTCTTATCAGAAATCAATTTGCCAATTAGTTCAAGCTGCTCTTTTGAATGCCCAATAATTATTTCGTTTGCCATGTCTGCAATGGCTTTATTTATTTTTTTCACAGTTATTAAGTCAATATTATTGTAAAAAAACTTCTTAAATATATCACAGCACTTTTTATGCGATTTTATTAAAAACAAAACACTTTTAGGGGATATCGGAAAAACAAAGGCTTGAATATTATCAAAATTAGTATTAAATATTTTATCTCTATAATTCATTGTGAAACCAGGATTATCCGAGGTTATGAATGGACATTCATAATTTGTAACAAACACATATGGTTCCCAAGAAATAAGTTGTTGTATTAATTCTTCACTAACGGGTTCGTGCTGATATAAACTTTGCCTGTATATGTTTAATTTATAATCAGGGTCATTGAATTTTGCAAATGCGATATTTGCCCTATTGTTTAACAATACGTTTGATTGGTACTCATTAAAGCCAAGCTCTTTTAATAATGGGATTGCTTTGCATTTTACCTTATTAATTATTAATCCAATACCTCTATTATTAATGTTGATGTTGTTTAAATTAATGCTAAAGCTTGGGTTTCTATGTTTTAAATTTACTAGGATTCTTATTAGTGAATCAAACTCTGATTTTGTAAATTTTTCAAAATAATCAATTTTATCAAATAGTCTGCTTAGTTCTTTTTCTTCATATTCAAATGCCTTCTTTTCTATAATTACTGGGTCATCAATGCCCATTTTTCTCATTATTTCATCATTGTTAATTGTATATCTGTTTTCTTCATAACAAATTTGACTAACATTTCTTTTTTTTGCACGACTGTTGTATTTTGTGTCTTTTGCTAATATGTACAAATCACCAGCATTATTTAAAGCAAATCTTTTTAAATATACTTCAGGGACGTAATGATGCTTTTTCGGCACACTCATAGGCCCCCCTCCACAATCCGCACCTCCTCCTCACTCAACCCATACAGCTCATAAACCATACTGTCTATCTCCGCCTCTAATGCCGTGGTGTCTGCCGCCGGATCGGAGTTTTTGAGAGAGAGGATTATATTTACGTTTTTAGTTATCTGTTCAGATATTTCAGAATTATCAAAAGGTAATGGAATTTGAGCCAGTTGATATGCGTATATGTCTTTATTGTTAAAGTTCAGGCTGAAAAAGTAATTAATTAGCCTCGAGTTAATAATACCAAGAAGTGTTAAAATAGGGTAGTCTGTTTTTAAAGTCAGGATACGTAAAGTATTTGTACACAAGAGTGTTTCATCGGTGTAAGTGGCAACTATTCGTTCTTTTAATGATAAGTTTCTTATTCTCTGTATTAAAATCCTAGGACTTGAATAAAGTGTAAAATCTTTGTATACAGATTTATCATTGTGATTAAATCTTGTATAACCCGAAATCTTTTTTATGCAGTATTTGCCAATATTACCACCTACAATAATCGGAATTAAACCATCTTTTTGCTCTTTAATAATTTCTTCGCTATTCCCTCCAAATTCAACACCTCTATTCAAATTGCAAATTTCGCCAAGGGTGTTTTTGCTTTTAATTGAATACAATATTTTTTTATCATTTACTGATAAATTTATTTTAAACTCATGATTTGGGAAGTTTCCAAAATCAATTTGTGCAACATTGCTCCTATAGCCATTTATAAACTCTTCTTTGTTTTTAGCAATTCTTACTTGATGATTTACAACACTATTATTTATTTTTTTATTGAACGATAAAATTCCGACATCGAGCTTAGCGTCTTGAAAAATAGTTTCATCTAGGTTAATTATTTCATTAATACATACATTGTTTAACAAAAACTTTCTAAGAGTGTTACAGTCTTTATTTGACAAGTAAGTACTTGATGTTATCATGGAAAAAATTCCTTTTTCACGAAGAGTTTTATGCGCTAATTCTATAAATATTATATATAAATCAAATTGCCCCTGAGCCACATTAAAGCTTTCTATATAGTGTTTTTTCTCGTTATTGTTAATTTCTTTTACGCTTATATACGGCGGGTTCCCAATCACCACGTCAAAACCAATAAAGTTGCCGTCATCGTCCAGCACTTCGGGAAATTCGAACCTCCACTCAAAGGCATTGTCAAATATCTTGTTGTTTTTTATGTCTTCAATTTCGGCTTCCAGCTTTTGTGCGTCTTTGGTGAGCTTGTCGAGCTTCTTTGTCCACTCTTCCTTTTCTTTCTTGGTCTGCTCAAACATTGCTGTCTGTTTGGTGAGGTTGAATATTTCGCCTTCCAGCTTTTTCAGCTTCTTCAGCTTGGGGTCGTTCTTGCCTATTTCGGTGCGGAAATCATTCTTTATATCGTTTATTAGCCTCAGCATCTCTCTCTTCTGCTCCTTGTTGTGGGCGTTGCGATACGTCTGCACCGCCATACGGTAAGAATCTATCGTCCACCTGCTCTGCTTCAACGCCTGCCCAAGGTCCGCATCCAACGGAAAACGGCTTATGAGGGAGTTGCCGCGCTTGATGTTTATATCAATATTCGGCAAAGTTTCCAGCTCAAATCCATCTACATCTGCTTTGTAATAAGCATTCTTCAACAGCTCTATCCACAACCTCAATCTGCATATCTTCACCGAGTTGGGATTGATGTCAACTCCAAACAGGCAGTTTTCTATTATAGCCTGCTTCTCGTGAAACAGTGCTTCCTGCACTCTCTGGCTTTCTTTTGAGCCGGGAATGTACTCAAACAGCTCTCCCTCTTCATCTGTTATAATCAACTCGTCGTTTACAACCTCAACATTGTAATGCTTCAATCGCTTTCCTTCTCTGTCGGCCAATATTTTCAGGTCGTTCTTTATGGCGATAATTTCATTGAGCGCAGAAACAAGGAAATGCCCCGAACCAACTGCCGGGTCGCATATTTTTATAGAGTTCACTATATTGTTAGATTCTGCTATGTCGAGGTCTTTATTGAAAACATCGTTTATGCTCTCGCAATTCCAGCCTTTTGCTTCGTTGAACTTCTGCACCACCGCCCGCCTAATGGTTTCGCGACACATATACATGGTTATAAAGCCGGGCGTAAAAAACGAACCGTCTTTATACCCGTTTATCTTTTCAAATATAAGCCCCAGCACAGATGCATTAATCAGCGACTTGCTTTCTTCCTGTATCTCTTCCGAACCTTCGCTGCTGAAATCGTAAGCATCAAGGAATCTAAACATATACTCCAATGCGCTAATCTTGCCTTTCAGTCTTTTGCCGGTATTGTCTTTCAGCACTGTTTGAGGGTGAAGCGGCATCTCCCTGTCGTCGTTGAGGTTGCTTATATAAATTGCCTTATCTTCAATCTCGGCAGATTCGAAAAGCGAACTGTTGAGGTATGGAACTTTCTCAAATTTTGTTTTCACCTCTTCGTTGCGATCCTCAGGTCTGCGCGCAAGCACGCTGAAAAACAGACTGTTGAGGTCGTCAAAGCTTTTTATCTTATCCATATTAAGAAATGCATAAGACTTATCGCCCTTGTGATAATTGATTAGCTGTGCTTCCATCAGCTTCAAAAACAGTATCCTGTTTATCCACGTTATACACAACTCCAGCCCAACATTAAAAAGCTTCTCATTGTAATTTGCTCCAAATCTGTCGGAATCAGGCATGCGATTTACCTTGTCGAGAATGTCTAACTGATTTATGGCATTTTCAATCAGAGAGCCCAGACTTCTTTCTTCCTTGATCTTCCTTTCAATCAGCTTTTTGTTTTTGTCCTTAGTCTCCGCAAGTCCGATAATGTGCAGCAACTCTGCATAAAACACCTTGTCCAGACTATTGCTGTCGTTGGTAAAAGGCAGTTTTAAAAGATGCTGGGGAGAGAAGATTTTGTAGAGGGAGATGAGTTTGGTGTCAGCTGAGGCTAAGGCTAAGGTTGAGGCTGAGGGTATGAATGTTCTGATATCAAAATGGGTGAAATAGATATCGGTTTTTATGTTGGCTACAAAAGGTTCGGCAATTTCTTTATAAAAGAAATCGGTTGTATTTCCTCCTTTTCTTCCTTCTGCAAAGTCGGTATAATCTTTTACAAAGCTTTTGTTGGCTGCAAAGAGTTTTTCAAACATCTGTGCATCAAAAATAAACCACTCGAACAAATTTGTGGCTATTAGGTTTTTAAGGTCGGTGTTATGGTTAGAAATCCTTTCCCTCATATAATACAGCACAAGCTCGTGAAAAGCCTTGGTGTTGATATTGTCGGGGCGCAGCATTTCCGATTTGTTGCCCGGCTTTTTGGTTTCAATTATAACGCCTACAGTGCTTTTTGCATCCTTGCCATTGTGAATTACCTGGTCGTTGCGGCCTTTGGTATTTATAAAGAAATCCGGCTTATAATAAGTGTCGTTTAAAAATGTCGCAATAAGATTCTTGTGAAACTCTTCCAACTCAGCTTCATTAACGTGATTAAGCAGAGTGAAAAGATTTGCTTTAAAACTGTCAATTTGCGTACGGCTAGGCTTCAGCTTCAGAAAAGCTTTATTCAAAGCCTTTTTGGGAGTATGCAGGTGGAGGTTCATAAGGGGCTTGTGCAATTAAAATTGAAGTGCAAGATAAGAAAAAAAGTGTTAAGTCGGCAGTCGACAGTCGAAAGTCAGCAGTCAGGTGTCGGGATGTTTATGCGCCTATAAACCTGCTCGGTGGCTGAGGTACTCGAAGCCACCGCCTGCCGACTTTTTAAAAAAAAATCGCAAGGTTCGCCATTAAATATTATTATACAATTCATGTATTTGTTACCCAAAGCTATTATATTTGCGCCTTGTAAATTAATATTACACATTAAACGCACATTATGAAAGACGAAATAGTTGTTTATCAATCAAATGAAAAAGCCATAAGGCTTGAAGTAAGAATAGATGAGGAAACTGTATGGCTTACTCAAGCTCAAATGGCTGAATTGTTTCAAACTACTAGAAACAACATTACACTTCATATTTTAAATATTTTCAAGGAAAAAGAGCTTGATAAAAATTCAGTTGGTAAGGAATCCTTACTAACTGCATCTGATGGGAAAAAATATAAAACAAAACTATATAACTTAGATGTAATTATCTCTGTAGGATATCGTGTGAAATCATTTAGAGGCACTCAGTTTAGAATTTGGGCAAATAAAATTTTAAAGGATTATTTACTTAAAGGATATGCCATAAATCACCATATTGAAAGAATAGAGTTTAAGAAATCACACGATAGGTTTCTCATTGTCGATAATGAAATACTATATCATATTGGCGCATCATTAAAAGATTTGGGGAAAAAATGGTTTGCTTTTTCTAAAATAGAATTAGATCCAAATGAAATGATTTCAAGGCTATTGTGATGATTCAACTCCATTCAAACAAATTAGTTGACTCGGGACTCGGGACTTGGGATTTCGGATTTAAAAACGCCACCGCCTGCCACCTACCAAACATAATTTGCACATTATCACATTATCACATTAGCATATTAGCATATTATCACATTAGCATATTTACACATTATCACATTATCACATTATCACATTAGCATATTATCACATTAGCATATTGGCACATTATCACATTATCAAAATTCTTACAAACATTTTATTGTAAATTATCTCATATCATTATCTTTGCAGCATGCATGAGATGATATTAATTTTAGACTTTGGTTCTCAATATACTCAATTGATTGCCAGGCGTGTAAGGGAACTTAACGTGTATTGTGAGATTCATCCTTACCATTACAAACCTTCTAATTTCGACAACATAAAAGGCGTTATTCTTTCGGGTAGCCCCTTTAGTACAAGGGAAAAGGATTCGCCCAGACCTGATCTTACAGGTATTGAAGGGAAAATTCCTTTGTTGGGTGTGTGCTACGGTGCTCAGCTATTGGCTCTTGAAAATGGGGGAGATGTTGAAGCTTCGGCTACTCGTGAATATGGTAGAGCAAATCTATGCTTTGTAGATTCTGAGGAAAATTTGCTTACCGGAGTTGGCCATAATTCTCAGGTGTGGATGTCGCACGGAGATACAATCACAAAACTGCCTGCTTCATACAAAAAGATTGCAAGTACTGCCGATGTCGAAATCGCCGCCTTCAGAGCAAATGGTAATAATGTTTTTGGATTGCAATTTCATCCTGAAGTTTATCATTCTACTGATGGGTTTACGCTTTTACGAAATTTCGTTGTGGATATTTGCGGATGTTCTCAAAGCTGGACTCCCGAATCATTTATAGAAAGCACTGTTGACAATCTTAAGCAAAAGATTGGTAATGATAAAGTTGTTCTTGGTTTGTCGGGTGGAGTTGATTCTAGCGTTGCAGCAGTGTTGTTGCACAAAGCAATCGGTCCTCAGCTTCATTGCATTTTTGTTGATAACGGACTGCTTAGAAAGAATGAATTTGAATCTGTGCTCGATTCTTATCTTCACATGGGTTTGAATGTTAAAGGAGTTAGAGCAGCAGATAAGTTTTATTCTGCACTAAAAGGTCTGGTTGACCCTGAGCAAAAGAGAAAAGCTATTGGTAAAGCATTTATAGAGGTTTTCGATGAAGAAGCCCACAAAATTCAGGATGTGGTTTGGCTTGCACAAGGTACAATTTATCCCGATGTTATAGAATCTGTATCTGTTAAAGGCCCTTCTGCTACTATAAAATCTCATCATAATGTTGGCGGATTGCCTGATTTTATGAAGCTAAAAATTGTAGAACCTCTAAATAGCCTGTTTAAAGACGAGGTTAGAAGAGTAGGACATGCTCTTCATATTAGCGATCATTTGCTGAAACGTCATCCTTTCCCCGGGCCAGGACTTGGTATTAGAATTCTTGGCGATATTACACCCGAAAAGGTTAGAATTCTTCAGGATGTGGATGATATTTATATAAAAGGATTACGCGATAGCGGACTGTATGATCAAGTGTGGCAAGCTGCAGCAATTTTGTTGCCTGTTCAGTCTGTCGGAGTTATGGGTGATGAAAGAACTTATGAAAATGCAGTGGTCTTAAGAGCTGTTACTTCAACCGATGGAATGACAGCAGATTGGTCGCATCTTCCGTATGAATTTCTTGCAAAAGTTTCAAATGATATAATAAATAAAGTAAAAGGCGTTAATAGAGTAGTGTATGATATAAGCTCTAAACCGCCTGCAACGATTGAGTGGGAATAAGGTGTCAGGTGTCAGGTGTCGGGTATTAGGTATAGGGTATAGGGTATAAGGTATAAGGTATAAGGTATAAGGTATAAGGTATA
>CAZRNU010000120.1:0-9359 GCA_964601515.1 uncultured Bacteroidales bacterium
CAGGATGATTTTTATGCCAATAAGATTGCATTTATTATAACATTAAATTTTCCATATTATTCGCTGGAAGAGAAAAATAAGTTTGGTGGAGGTTGGGATGGTCGCCAGTGGGGATTTGCCAGACTGGGAGAAATGTTTACAGCAAGAGTGCCGGCTCAAATTCTGCAAAACTATAATGAAGTTTACTCTGCTTCAAGACTTTACATTTCTGAATACAACATTTTTGCAGGAAAGCTAATTAATGATGAAGGTAAAACATTGTTTCCGGAAAACATGAAGCTACTTGCTCATTGGAACATAAGGGATGAGATAAAATCTAATTACGGACAAGAAGGCGGATTAGAAAAACAAGAGATGCTTTATAATGTGATGTTGAGAATTATAAATCAGGACATTCCCAAAGAGGTTATTAATAATAATGAATACTTGTGGAATCCCCTAAGCAATGAAGTATTCAAAGATGGAAATAAAATAGAATTCCATAAGGAAGGAGCTTTACGTTACGAATATTTGCTCAACAACTTTAAAGCATTACAACAAATGGACCCATACTATAGCGATCTTGATACATATATCAAAAGAAGGTTCGATAGCAGTATGGAAATTACGATAGAGGAAGATGAAGCATTGTTTAAAGAATATGCAGCATCACCACTTTTGAGAGAAGTCGGAAGTTTGATTAGCGAAAGAATGGGAAGAGATTTAAGACCATTCGATCTATGGTATGATGATTTTGTTGGAAGAGGCGGAATGTCTGAAGAGGCATTAAACCTTATTACAAAAGCAAAATATCCTGACGCATCAGCGATGGAAAAAGACTTACAAAGAATGTTACTGCATCTTGGTTTCGACAGTCAAAAAGCAGCATTTATTGCCGAAAGAGTTGAAGTAGATGCAGCAAGAGGCAGCGGACATGCCTGGAGAGCGTCTATGCGCTCAATGCCATCTCACTTAAGAACACGAATAGGAACAGAAGGCATGGACTATAAAGGATACAATATCGCTGTTCACGAATACGGACATAACGTAGAGCAAACGATTAGCATGCATATGGTTGATAATTATTTCATTGCAGGAACGCCAAATACTGCATTTACTGAAGCATTAGCTTTTATGTTTCAAAGAAGAGACCTTGATTTGCTTGGGTTTAAAGAAAAAGACAGCTCAAAAGAAAATTTTGAAGTTATTGATATCTTTTGGGATAATTATGAAATGATGGGGGTTTCTTTGGTTGATATGAAAGCGTGGCAATGGCTATATGAAAACCCAAATGCAACAGCAGAAGAACTGAAGCAGGCAGTTATAAGAATCGCAATAGAAATATGGAATGAGTATTATGCAGATGTTTTTGGCGAGAAAGATATTCCTTTACTTGCAGTTTACTCTCACATGATACAGTCGCCACTATATTTGATGAACTATCCTTATGGAAGGCTTATAATGTTTCAATTGGAAGATTACATTAAAGACAAAAAGTTTGCTGAAGAAGTTTTAAGGATATTCTCAATTGGACGCTTAACTCCTCAACACTGGATGGAAAAAGCAGTAGGCAGTCAGATTAGCAACAAACCACTATTTGATGCTGTAGAAAAAGCTTTGAAAGAAATAAAATAGGTTTGAAGTTTGGTATTATGCCTTAATAAATCAAGTAGAGACGCGAAGCATCGCGTCTCTACTTGATTTTGGCAAAGCGCCAATGTAATTAAATCCTTAATTTTATGAATCAAAAATCCTATTAATCTAGCAGTTCTAACATAAAAGCATACTGAAGTGCAATTTCATTAAGTCTTCTGAAACGACCGGATGCTCCACCATGGCCGGCTTCCATGTTTGTCGTTAATAACAATTTTGTATCAGCAGTATTGTATTCCCTTAATTTGGCAATCCACTTGGTTGGTTCGAAATACTGAACCTGACTGTCGTGCAAACCTGATGTTATAAGAATATTTGGATAGTTTTGTTTGGTTATATTATCGTAAGGTGAGTATGACAACATATAATCGTAGAATTCTTTAATATCAGGATTGCCCCATTCGGTATATTCGGCAGTTGTAAGAGGAATAGTTTCATCCATCATGGTAGTTACAACATCTACAAAAGGCACGGCAGCAATTATTCCCTTAAACAATTCAGGAGCCATGTTTGCAACCGCTCCGACCAGCAATCCACCTGCAGATCCGCCCTGAGCAAAAAGCTTGTCCGGGTTAGTGTATTTTTCGTCAATTAAATACTTAGCAAGATCAATAAAGTCATAAAACGAGTTCTTTTTATTGAGCAATCGTCCGGCTTCATACCAATTACGCCCCAGCTCTTGTCCTCCCCTCACATGAGCCATTGCAACAACAAAGCCTCTGTCGAGCAGACTAATCCAATTTGAGTTGAATCTTGGTTCAACACTTAATCCATAAGATCCATATCCATATAATAATGCCGGATTGCTTCCATCCAAAGAAATTCCTTTTTTGTAAACCAGAGTAAGAGGAACTTTTTCCCCATCACGAACAGTAACAAATACTCTTTTAGTTTCATAATTATCAGCATCAAAACCACCCAATACTTCTGTTTTCTTCACCATATTTGTTTGTCTTTTCAACATATCATAGTCGAAAATAGTTCCCGGGGTAGTAAGTGAAGTGTAATAATAGCGTAAAACATTCGCACTTATATCAGCGTTTACATTAATTGCCACAGAATAAGCCTCTTCGTTGAAATTGAGATAATAATCTTCTTTCATTATAAAGTCTATAATTCTCAAGCCTCTCAATGCATTGCTTCTTTCTTGTAAAACAAGATAACTCTCAAACACTTCCATTCCTTCAAGAAAAACATCTTCTCTGTGAGGGATAACTTCCTGCCAAAATTTTCTGTCAGTTTTGCCGGCAGTTGTTTCCATCAACCTATAATTCAGTGCTTTGTAATTTGTAAGAACATAAAACATCCCATTTAGGTGTTCAATTTCATAAGCAAATTCTTTCTCACGTGGAGAAAAAACTTTAAATTCTCCCTCCGGATTGTCGGCTTTAAGAATTAATATTTCATTACTGAGGGTAGCACTTGTTTCGATTTTGATATACTTATCATCTTTTGTACGGCTAACTCCCATGTAGTAATAAGTTTCATCTTTTTCATAATAAACTACAATCGGAGCATCACCCTTAATTGTATTATACCTTTTAATCCTATCATATCTTAATGTAACAGGATCTATAGAGTTAAAAAATACTGTAGCATTGTCAGCAGCCCAAATAACATCACCACCAACTTGAGAAATGCCTGTAGGCTTGACTTGCAAAGATTCCAGATCTTTTATTTTAATAGTGTATTGCCTTCTTCCTAGAGTGTCTATTGTAAAAGCGATCTTTGAATTATCAGGCGAAATATCATAATCTCCGACACTGAAAAACGGGTATCCCTTGGCCATTTCAGGAACGTTAAGAATTATTTCCTCAGCTGCTTCGAGATTATCTTTTTTTCTGCAATATATTGGATATTCTCCGCCTTTTTCAAACCTTGTATAATAGAAATATCCATTTTTAAAATAAGGAGCCGATTCATCTTCCTGCTTAATCCTGCCTTCCATTTCCTTGTATAGCATTTCTCTGAGCGATTTGCTACCAGCCATCATTTGCGACACATATTCATTTTCGGAATTTAGATATTCTATCACTTTGGGATTATTTCTGTCATTCATCCAGTAATAGAAATCTATTCGGGTATCTCCATGTAAAACAAGCGGAGTTTCTATTTTTTCAGCAACAGGCGGCTTAATTTCAGGCCAGCCATTATCGACGTTTGAACATGAAAAGGCCACTAAAGCCAACAATAAAATGAATATTGCTCGTTTCATAATTTGTGGGATTAATTTATTACAAATGTAAAGTTATAATAGAATTATTTTTCAATTATAACAACATCCTGAAAACTAATTTTATCAGACACTTTGCCACTTGCCCAATAACCATATATAATTTTATTAAGCGTGAGAGAATTTTGAGCTATTAGTTTATCAACAATAAACTCTTCTTTAAACGCAACATTTGCAGATTGAACTTTCTCATCCATAAGATAATAATTGCCAAAAGATATATCAAATCTAAATTTATTGCTTTTGGATAGCGATAAACTATTGTTGTTTATAACAAAGAAAGTAGCAAGACATTTTCCACCCTTCTTAAGCACCCTATGAATCTCTTTCATATAATTATCTACCTCATCAGGCAGCATATGAGTAAAAACTGAAACCAGAAAAACCAAATCAAATTCTTCATCATTATAAGGAAATACAAACTTCTCAGCATTTTCTCCTTTAGAAGTATAGAGGTCGTTATAAAGATTTACTTTTTGAAAGTTAAAATTAGGAAACTGTTTAGAAATATTTTTCTTGCACCAGTTAACTCCGGAATCAACCAGGTCAAAACCTTCGTAACTACCATCAGGCAGAAGGTAAGAAGTAAGCGGTCGGGCTATTCTACCAATACCACTCCCGATATCGAGAACTTTATTATTCGGCAATAAATTGCAGTGCTCAATAAAAAATTTCAGAAACAAATTGCCGGTTTTTACATAATCACCTGAGCCCGTATAAATCATACCTCTAGGAGGCACAAGGTTTTCTTTTTTCCCTGTAATTGAATTATAAAAATCAGCAGGAAAGAACACCATACGTCTTACAAAAAGCCTAAAAGACGGAGGAAGCAAATAATATAAACGCCTAATCATTATTTTACCTATCAGTACTTAATAAACTTTTTAACCTCAATCAGATTCTTATTTTGAATTTTCACAAAATACAATCCTTCAGAAAAATGCGATATATTAATTGATTTAAGAATATCAATATTGTTATTGTCTAACTTATCATTAAAAATAACCTGACCTTGAATATTTGTAATAAAAATTTCTCCCCCTGCAAATTCGCCGGATGCTGAAACATTTATAAAATCATTTGAAGGATTTGGATAAATAACAAAAGTGGGTATAATATTAGATTCAACCGAAGTATTATCAACAAGTTTCACTTCAAAAGAATAATAACCTTGAGGAGCAACATAAGGTTTATTAATTGTTTTAGAGTTACCATTTGTAGCAGATATATAGTAGTGAACCATCATACCTTCTACGAGTTCAACATCATCAATAACAACGCTATAAGTATCACCTTCGAGATTCATGTCAACACTACCAAAACTTTTTGCATCGTCAATAGAATAAAAAAGTTTTACTGATGTAACTCCGGAAGGACTGGTAACTTTGGTGTCGAAAGCAATTTCATTTTCTTCCAGAAGAACAAATCTTTTTCTTGCATGAGAAATGTGGATTGGATCGCTAGCGGCTATTTCTCTAGAAATGCAATGAATTGCTCCTGCATAAGGAATTACAGCAGTCATATCAATGCCCATAACTTCATATCCCGGCATTGCATCACGATAAGTCTGAAGAGCTGTTTCATCAAGATTATGATTATACTGAGGGACTAAGACAATGTCGTTTATAATTATAGCATTAGTATATGTTCTGTAGTCAGAATTAGGCGGATATTGCCCATTAGAATTAGGCGCCATTGGGACTCTGACAACTTCATAATTTCTTCCGAAGCATGTTTGATAATTATCAAGCAAATAGTTTAAATTATTTTCGATATAAGGACCATCAGATACACCGGTTGGAAACTTTGCAACAAGTAAAGTTTCTTCATCCAGAAGTTTCATATGCATATCTATATGACTGATAATATCATAAGGGAGCTCATCCATTTTAATATATCTGTTGATGCCCATATACTGGTATTTTAACTGGTCTATTTGAGACGCACTATACGAAGGATTTTCAGTTTGAATAAGCTTTGAAGAAAAGCCAGTGCCATGACCATCGGTAAAAAAGTTGCCACCTGTTGCAATTAGTTGTCCGCTTGTGCCGCTAAGTTCAAAGTAAGGGGCACCAAGATAATTCGCAATATAGGCAGGAATTTGATTATCATCAGGGCGAGAAGGTCTATTGTAGAGCCAATCAACAATACCCAAAGACCCATCCTGCAGATAAATACTTTGAGGGCCATAATCTCTTACCCAAACAGAATTAAAAGGAGGTTGCAACATAACTATATTTGTCATGTTTACGCCTCCATTTGATAAATATGTTTGCACGCTGCTTGGATTACTTGTTAAGATATACACTGTTGTTGTTTCTTTTGCTCTTTTTACAATTTCACGCAATTGTGATTCAAAAGAAGCCCAGGTAACGATAACCCCTTGAGCTTCTTCCCATTCTGCAGGAGTTCTTGGAATATCTGCAGGAGGAACTATTGACTTAGAAACAGGAGGATTATTTATAAAATCATGATAGATTTCTTTTTCTTGTTCTGTTAAACCTTTCGGTAAAGGTTGTTGCGCGTATAAAAAGTTAATTGTCAAAACTAATAAAAACAATTTTAAAGCAAATAATTTTTTCATTTCAATTTAGATTTGGTTAATTTCAATTAGTATTTTATTTCAAAATTATCATACTCAACAATAGGAGTTTTAGTGATAATTACTTTTTCAACCCTGGACCAATCCGGTCCTTTTTTACAATAATCAATTAGAGTATCTAGTTCTTTTTCGTTACCTGTAGCTTCAACATATACCGAACCATCAGGAAGGTTTTTCACAAAGCCGTTAATATTTAGCGATTTAGCATTATCTTTTACAAAATATCTGAATCCGACCCTCTGAACTTTTCCAAAAATCGTAATTGAGACAGATTTTTTGCTCATATTTATTTTATAACTAAGATAAAAGTAAAGTCAATTTAATTTATAGCAAAAGAAAGCAAAATGACTTTATGTAAATACTAATAAATCAAAAAAATAGAGTATTTAACAACTTTTGAGAGTTATCCTGGTGTTCTTATTCAATATCATTTCAAAAAGCTTTACTGTTGCAAGGCAATCTCCAGCAGCCCTATGCCTGTCGTTTATGGAAATATTAAGATTTTCACATAAACGACCTAAGCTATAAGATTCAAGCCCCGGAAATGCCTTACGACTCAGCTGCACTGTGCATAACTTTTCCCTTTGGTATTCATATCCAAGTCTTCTGTACTCTTGAGCAATAAATCCATAATCGAAAGTAACATTATGAGCCACAAAAACTCTACCTTCAGTTATTTCTACTAAATCCTTTGCAACCTCATAAAATTTCGGGGCATACCTTACCATTTCATCGGTTATGCCGGTCATCTTAGTTATAAAAGGCGGAATGTTTCTTTCAGGGTTTATGAGAGTCTGATAGCTATCAACAACCTGAAGCCCGTCGTGAATAAAAACTGCTATTTCAGTAATTTTATCTCTTCTTGGGTTTCCTCCGGTGGTTTCAATGTCAATAATGGCAAACATCAGGTAATAGTAACAATTTTGTATTAATATATTAGATTGCAAAGATAAGAAGTTTGAAAAGAAAAATGTGAAATATTGTTAGTTACAGGAAATGGTTACAGGAAAGTTACAGGAAAAGGTGACAGAAAAGGTGACAGGGAAAGTTGGCAGTCGGCATTCGGCAGGAAAATGTGCCACTTATCAATCCTTTCAATCTATACAATCCATACAATCCTTTCAATCCACGCCCTGAAAGGGCATTTTAATTAAGTCCAATGGCAACGCCTTGGGTTATAAGGCACGCAGCATATTTGCGCCCTGAAAGGGCAGATTAGAATTTATTTCTCGCAGATTTGCACAGATTTTTTCGCTGATTTGCGCAGATTGAATTTTAGTTACACAGTGTTTTACACAGAGTCTCACAGTGTTTTTGGCACTACTTCCAAGCTCCAACTTTTAACTTTTAACTTTTAACCACACAAAGAAAAACTTAGCGCCCTCCGCGAAAACCTCTGCGCACTTTGCGGTTAAAACTTTTTTTTGAAACCGCAGAGGACGCAATGAACTCGCAGAGGACGCTGAGATTCGGTATTGATGGTTACAGAAAAAGGTAACAGGTAATGGTTACAGAAAAGGTGACAATCTTATAAATCTTCAATCCTTTCAATCTATACAATCCATACAATCCTTTCAATCCACGCCCTGAAAGGGCATTTTAATTAAGTCCAATGGCAACGCCTTGGGTTATAAGGCACGCAGCATATTTGCGCCCTGAAAGGGCAGATTAGAATTTATTTCTCGCAGATTTGCACAGATTTTTTCGCTGATTTGCGCAGATTGAATTTTAGTTACACAGTGTTTCACAGTGTTTTACACAGAGTCTCACAGTGTTTTTGGCACTACTTCCAAGCTCCAGCTTCACTTTTAACTTTTCACTTTCAACCACTAACACAAAGAAAAACTTAGCGCCCTCCGCGAAAACCTCTGCGCACTTTGCGGTTAAAACTTTTTTTTGAAACCGCAGAGAACGCAATGAACTCGCAGAGGACGCAGAGATTCGGCATTGATGGTGACAGAAGAGTTACAGAATATACAGGATTAATCTTCAATCTTATAAATCTTAAAAATCTTCAATATTGGCACATTGGCACATTGGCACATTATCACATTGGCACATTTGCAAATTAATCTACAAACATTAACTTTGCAGCAATATCAAAACCACATACTCAAAAATAATGACCATTTACGAAAAGCTTACCAACAATGCGAAAGCAGGCAATAAACAGTTGGCGGTGCTGATTGACCCTGACAAGGCGAATGCTGAAAATATTGCAACTATTGTTAAGAATTGTAATTCTTCGAAAGTCGATTTTATTTTCGTTGGTGGCAGCCTTATTAAAGGCAGTGGCTTTGAAAGTTGTATCCAATCTATAAAAGATAATACTGATATTCCGGTTGTGATTTTTCCGGGAAGCGTTTTTCAGATTAGCTCTAACGCTGATGCTATCTTATTGCTGTCGCTTATTTCGGGAAGAAACCCTGAAATGCTTATCGGTAATCATGTAATTGCTGCTCCTCATATTCGTCGCGCCGGCATTGAAGTAATTTCATGCGGTTATATGCTTATTGAAAGCGGTAAACTTACAAGCGTGGTTTATATGAGCAACACATCGCCTATCCCTCACGAAAAAAACGACATTGCAATCTGTACTGCAATCGCAGGAGAAATGCTTGGTCAGAAAATTATATACATGGACGCCGGTAGTGGCGCCGAAAAATGCATCTCTGCTGAAATGATAAAACAGGTTAAAGCAAACATTTCAATACCTTTAATTGTTGGTGGTGGTATAAGAGATGCAAAAACAGCCTCTGAACTTTGGAACGCCGGAGAATATGTTTTGTTGATTGGTAATGAATACGAAAGCAAACCGGGGTTGAATGAGGGAATTGTAAGGGGATAATATGCCAATGGGATAATGTGCAAATTAGTAAATTAGATAGTGTA
>CAZRNU010000121.1:0-9298 GCA_964601515.1 uncultured Bacteroidales bacterium
ACACTTTATGGAACTCTATGATAATCAAGGCTCAAGTACCCCCCTCACCGCCAAAACAATAAAAGCCAACCCCATAGGGGTAAAGCAAAAAAGAAACAGACCGCTTGAGCTCGCTCAATAGCGGTCTTTTCTTTTGCTTTATACGGCATTCGCCGTGGCTTTTATTGTTTTGAGGCCTCCCACAAGGGGAACGCCGAGTGAAACGAGGCAATCCCCTGCAAGGCAGAAGGGCTTTTTCCACTTTGAAGCACCCCACTCGGGGAACGCCGAACGAAGTGAGGCAATCCTTTACTGGCCATATTTTCAAACATAATCGGGCATTGTTAGAAAGACAACAATCACAAAAAAAGATCTTTCCAAAGAGAAATTTTTTTAGACTTTCATAAATAGTCTAAAAATCATTAAGCCAATTAGTTGCGATAAACAGTTGATGCTATTCAGTAATTATTATTTGTTTTTCACTCTTTATTTATTGTTTTTCGATAATTTTCTATATCTTTGCGACAACAATTTTAACTCATTAAAAGATATGTCTAAAAGAAACAACTTCATTTGGATAGGAATTCAGGTCATTTGTTGGCTGATTTTCCTCGGGTATTGCATCCAAACAGGTGCATTGCTATTCAACTATATTTTTAGCTTGTTTAGGCCAATTGCAACACACAATCTTCACCTTGGGCTTGACCTTTCAGAACTGTACTACAAAAGTATATCAATTTACACCTTTGTATTTGCCGTAATAATAGCTATTTCGGTATTGAAGGCTTATGTTTTCTTCATTGCACTCAAACTTTTCAAATCACTCAATTTAGTTAAGCCATTTAGCGAAAATGTCGCAGCAATCATCAGAAAAATAACTTATTACACTTTTTCAATTGGAATAATTAGCATTATAGCACAAAAGCTTGTTAGCAGATTATCAGAGAAAGGATATAATTGTGGTCTCGCAGAAAGATACTGGGATGATGGAGGAGCTTATTTAGCAATGACAGCGATACTATTTGCTATTGCTCTAATTTTCAACAAAGGGATTGATTTACAAAAAGAAAACGACTTAACAGTATAAGCTATGCCAATCATTGTAAACCTTGATGTGATGATGGCAAAGCGAAAAATGTCGCTAAATGAGCTATCTGGTAAAGTTGGATTGACTTTATCGAATCTTTCAATTTTGAAGACAGGAAAAGCTAAAGCGATTCGCTTTAGTACTTTAGAAGCCATTTGTAAAGTATTGGATTGTCAGCCTGCTGACATTCTTGAATATGTTGAAGAAACCGAAAATTAAACCGATAATTAGAAAAATTATGAAAGCAATATTCATAACAATCACTATATTAATGTTTTCGTCTTGCTTAAAAGCACAAAATCACGAAAATATAACCATTGGTAAAAAGGAAGTCATTACCTCTAAATTTTTAAACGAAAATAGAACACTTTTGATTTACACTCCAAACTCTACTTCTCTAAAGCCGAACCTAGAGAAACGATACCCAGTTTTATACTTATTGGATGGTAGTGCACATTTCTTATCGACTGTTGGGATTATTCAACAACTTAGTCAAGCCAATGGAAATGGTGCTTTACCTGAAATGATTGTAGTTGCCATTGAAAATACAAATAGAATAAGAGATTTTGTTCCATCTAATGATTTGAACAAACCAAATCCCTTTATTGACTTTTTATCATCCGAATTAATACCACACATAGACAGGAATTATAATACTGCCCCATATAAAATCTTGGTAGGTCATTCATTAGGCGGGCTTACAGTAATTAACATTCTCACAAATTTCCCCGAACTATTTAATGCATATATCGCTATTGACCCAAGTATGTGGTACAACAACGAACAGTATTTAACAAATACTCTCACAAAACTTCCAACACAAAATATGAATGGCAAGAGACTATTTTTAGCAACTGCCAATTCAATGCCAAAAGGGATGCAACTTTCACAACTCAAAAATGACAATTCGCTTGAAACGAAACATATCCGCTCCATTTTTAAGTTAAATGAATTTTTGAAAGCAAATAGTAACGGACTTTTCTACCAACAAAAATATTATGAGACAGAAAATCATAATACAGTTCCGTTAATAAGTGAATATGATGGTTTGCGTTTTATTTTTGATTATTACCTTTTTGAAGCTACCGAAAAAGACTTTACGGACTCAACGGGCTTAATTGCTTCCAAATTAAAGACACATTATACAAATGTATCTGACAAAATGAACTACAAAAATTCAGCACCTGAATCTTTCATAAATTATTTAGCTTATGATGCGTTAGGCAAACAACATTATAGTAAAGCTAAAGCATTATTTGAACTAAACATTGAATGGTACCCCGAAAGCAGTAAAGTTTATGATTCTTATGCTGACTATTATTTAGCACAAAATGACACCGCAAGTGCAATTAAAAATTACCAAAAATCATTGCAGATTCAGGATAATGTAGAAACCCAAGGAAAGTTAAACGCTTTGAATTCAAAAAAAACGACAAGCACTACAACAGTTGATTTACAAAAATACACAGGTATTTATGTTTTAGAAACCTATAACATTTCAATAGTATTAGAAATTCAAGACAAAAAGCTTTTCGCAAAAGTTCCAGGGCAAGCAGATGACGAGTTTGAATTTCAATCTGAAAACATTTTTACAGTAAAAGGAAAACAAGGTTATAAAGTCACTTTTCAAATGGACGGAGATAAACCAATAGGATTTACTTCGGTGCAACCCAATGGAACATTTAAGGCCGTTTTTAAAAATAAATAGGATAATAAGATTTACTGAGTAATGTCAAGGAACGCCTCGCAAAGCGAGGCAATCCCCTGACATTCAAACTTCAAGTCATTTCTCAACCGCCTAAATATCTGTATCTTATAAAATCGGCGACAAAGAAATCAGCCATCTCATTTTTCCACATTCCACTCATTCAGCAGCATACACAAACACTTAAAATTCTAAAACTCCTCCCCACCCCGCAGCATAATCTTTTTCCGCTTTTCAGCACTCCTAAAAATATACACACTACAAATAAAGCAGTTGCACGTATAGCTTACAAAATCCCGGATTAAGAAAATATTCTGCTGAAATAATTAGTATATTTCAGTAAATTTATTTGTATTATTCCCCATATATGAAAACCGCAGAGGAGCTTATTCGTGACTTGGAAACTCTCCAATCCGAACATAATGATTTAAAGAAAATCTATAATGAGAGGATGAAAGAGCTTCAAGCCATCTATAAGATTAATAGTCTTATGACAGAACCTCATCTTCCTTTGGACACAATTTTACACAAAATAGTGAAATTAATTCAGGCAAGTTGGCAATATCCCGAGAAAACATGTGCCAGAGTTATAGTTGGAGACCTTGAAGTTCGTACTTCTAACTTTAGGACAACCAATTATAAGCAATACGAAAAGGTGAATTGTAAAAAAATTGATAATGTACTTATTGAAGTATATTACCTTTTAGATAAACCCAATGAAAATAACTGTCTTTTTTTGGAAGGAGAGAGAAATATTTTAAAACACATAGCCAGATATCTAAGGGAAATTATCGATACAAAATATTTAACAAATGAGCTTGTTGATTCAGAAGAGAAGTTTTCCATTTCATTTCAAAAAAGTCCCGTAGCCAAATGTTTGTTAAATAAATCGGATAATTTTAGGTTTTTAGATTTTAATGAAAAATTTATCACCTTAACTGGCTTATCCCGAGAAGAATTAGAAGGAAAGAACTTAAAAGATATTAATTTCATCTCGGAAGATGTTGTTCAGAAACAAGAAGATATAAAAAACTTCGAATTAGCTTTTCTAAACAAACTTGGAGAATACAAAACAGTACTACTGAGTATTGAGACAATTAAATTAAAAAACATAGAATTAGCTCTGGTTGTTCTTAATGATATTACGGATTGGAAACGGGTTGAGAATGAGAATAGACAGAATAAAAACAGGTTGCAAGGTATAATTGATAATATGCAGGATGCTTTCTTTCAGGCTGATTTGTCGGGCAGTTTAAGATACATTAATCCAATGGCCTTGCAAATGTTTGGTTATAGTTCAGATGAAGAGATGCTTGGAAAATCCGCAACCATTCTTTATGCAAACCCTCAGGACAGAGAAGAATTAATAAAAATTTTGATTCAAACCGGAAAAGTAACAGACTACACTGCTAATGCATTAAAAAAGGATGGCACTACTTTCTGGGTTTCAATGAATGTTCAGTTTGTTTACGACGAAGAGGGAAACATTACTGGCAATCAAGGCATTGTTAGAAACATCACTGAGAGGATTATATATGAAGAAAAGTTACGGGATAGTGAAAAAAGGTTTCGTGATATTTTTGAGAACATGCCAAGTGGCTATATTCTGTTTGAGCTAATTTTCGATGAAAACGGAAAACCAATTGATCACCGTTTGATTGAAGCAAATGCCGAATTTGATAATCAAACAGGAACAAAAAGAGAAGAGGAACTTGGACGTACATCTAAAGAATTTTCTTGGAAGTGGCCGGAAGATGTGACACAAAGATATTATCAAGTAGCCATTACCGGAAAGCCATTTACTTACGAACGTTTTAATGACTCTCTAAAGCGATATTATGATATTAGAGTCTCTTCGCCAAAGAAAGGTCAGTTTGCACTGCTTTTTAATGACATCACAAAACGGAAAGAGACTGAAAAAGAGTTAATAGAACTATTAAATCGTTACAAACAGATTGCGAAGCACCTTCCAGGTTTTATATATCAATATCATTTGCAGAATGATAATAGTTCATACTTTCCATTTGCAAGTGATGGCATAAAGGATATTTATGGAGTTACACCGGAAGAAGTCAATAAAAACGCTAAAGTCGTGTTTGACGCAATTCACCCCGATGATTTACAAAAAGTTGTGGATTCTATTTTTGAATCAGCAAAAAACATGACCCACTGGCATGAATCTTACCGTGTAATTTTGCCATCAGGCAATACTATTTGGGTTGAAGGAAAGTCAACTCCCCAAAAATTGGAAGACGGCTCAGTCCTTTGGCATGGATACATTCATGATATTACAAAAGTTAAAAACTATGAACTCAGCCTTATAAAAGCCAAGGAAGAAGCAGAAGAAAGTGAATTAAAATTAAATGAAGCACAGGCACTTGCTAAAATCGGAAGCTGGGAGTGGGTTATTGAAACAGATACGGTTTATTGGTCTGACCAATTATATAATCTCACAGGAAGAAGTAAAGAAAAACCCGCGCCACCTTATGCTGAGCACCAATTTATCTACACAGCTGAAAGTTTTAAGAAACTAGATAATGCAGTAAGCGAATGTCTAAAGAACGGCACACCTTATTCTATTGAATTGGATATGGTTAGAGAGGACAAAACAATCTTACCCATATTTGTAATTGGAGAATTATTTAAAGATGCCAATAATAATATAATAGGCTTACGTGGAACAGTTCAGGATATTACATTGCAAAAAAGAATTGAAAAAGAATTAATTAATGCCAAAGAAAAAGCAGAAGACAGCGAGAAGAGGTTAAAACTCGCAACTTTATCAGGCCAATTAGGAATTTGGGACTGGAATATAAAAGAAAATTCAATGCTCTGGGATGACAGAATGTTTGAGCTTTATGGCATTAAAAACACAACCTTTACAAACAACATTGATTCCTGGCTTAATGGCCTTCACCCCGACGACAAAGAAAAGGCCATTGAAGAGTGTAATTTAGCTCTCAAAAATATTAGAGATTTTAACACGCAATTCCGGGCATTACATCCCGATGGCACTGTTTTGTTCCTAAAAGCTGATGGAATTGTAATTCGAGATAATAATAATGATCCCATACGAATGATTGGGATAAACCGGGATATTACCGATATGGTTCATGCCCAACAAGAAATAATGCACTATAAAGATAACCTTGAGAAATTAGTAGAAGAACGTACAGCAGAATTAAAACAGGAGATAATACTCAGAAAAGAGACACTTACAGCACTAAAACAAAGCGAAGAAAAATACAGAAACCTTGTTGATCATTCTACAAGTTTAGTTTTGGAATGGGATACAGACGGGAATATTGTGTTCATGAATAAATATGGACTGGAATTTTTCGGCTTTTCTGAAGAAGAGTTAATTAACAAAAATGTATTAGGAACCATAGTGGAGCCGAAAGACTCAGAAGGAGAAAACCTTGAAGACAAAATGCAAATTGTAAAGAAAACTCCGGAAGCTTATTATTACAGTGAAAATGAAAACATTAAAAAGACAGGTGAAAAAGCATGGGTAGGTTGGACAAATAAAGGCATTTTTGATGAAACCGGGAAACTGATAAAAACACTGAGCGTGGGCGTTGACCGCACAAGGCAACATGAACTAGAAACCGCAATAAAGGAATATAACATCACACTTGAAAAAACTGTTGAAGAACGAACCAAAGAACTTGTAATTGCTAAAGATGCTGCAGAGATTAAAGGACAAGAGTTAAATCGTCATGTTCATTATCTGGAAAGTTTAACTAATTCTTTAATTGATGTAGTTTTTACAGTCAATCCTGAAAACAGGAAGATTCGTTATGTAAATAAAGCCATTGAGTCAATTTTTGGATATTCCCAAGAAGAATGTATCGGTTTAAGTACCTCTATTTTGTATTCTGATGAAAAAGATTTCGTAGGTTTTGGGGAAAAATTGAAAGAGACTATTTTAAACAATGAGATTTATTTAAAAGCAGAACTTAAACTAAAGCGAAAAAACGGAGAAAGCTTTGATGCTGAAATCACGACCTCATTTGTAAAGAGTGACTACGAAGAGATAATTGACATCATTAGCATTGTAAGAGATATTTCTGAAAAAACCAAATCCCAGAATGCACTTATTAGAGCCAGAGAAAAAGCAGAAGAGAGCGATAAATTAAAATCTGCGTTTTTGCTGAATATTTCGCACGAAATAAGAACACCAATGAATGGCATTTTAGGCTTTATGGGGCTATTAAAAGAGCCCGATTTAAGTGATGCAGAAAAGTCTGAATTTATCGAAATTATAAATAAAAGTGGAGAACGACTGTTGAGTACAATTAATGATATTGTTGAAATATCCAAAATTGAAATTGGCGACATTCAGCTTCATTTTGATGATGTAAATCTTGATGAATTGATGCAATTTCATTACAACTTCTTTAGTTACCAGACAAAGGGGAAGGGGTTGGATTTTCAATTAAATAACCAGGTTAACCGACTTATTTATACAGATAAATATAAATTGGATGGCATATTAATGAATCTCATAAAAAACGCAATTAAATTTACCGATAAAGGTAAGATTGAAATTGGCAGTTTTTTGAAGGATGATTATGTTCACATTTATGTATCAGACACAGGTAGAGGAATTCCAGTTGACAAACATAAAATCATATTTGATAGGTTTATTCAAGCCGATATTGATTTAAGTCGTGGATATGAAGGTTCCGGGATTGGTTTATCTATTGTGAAATCATATGTCGAAGCATTAAATGGATCAATAGAATTAGAATCTGAGGTAGGGAAAGGAAGTAAATTTACTGTGGCACTCCCATATAGACCTGCTCAAAAACCCAGCAAAATCGATATTGAAGAGATTCCTTTGAAATCTTTAGAATCATGCCCTATTTTGCTGATTGCAGAAGACGATGCGGTTAACTTCTTTTATATTGAAATAATTCTTGCAAAGGATTTCAGATTAATTCACGCCAAGGACGGAGAGGAGGCAATAAATATGTTTAAAGATAATCCCGATATATCTGTAATATTAATGGATTTAAAGATGCCTGGCAAGTACGACGGGATAGCTGCAACCCGTGAAATCAGAAAAATCAATAAACATATTCCAATTATTGCACAAACGGCTTTTGCTCTGGATTTAAATGAAATGATTGCAAAAGAGTCAGGATTTACCGATTATATCTCAAAGCCATTTAAAAAAGACGATTTAATCAGACTCATTAGAAAGGTAATGAATCAGTAGAGCAATTCAATATTCTTTAGAAAACTTGTAATTAAAACACCTCCCCACCCCACAACATTTTAAGAAACGTTTGCACAGGAAGAACATCAATTCTATTCATTCGACGTGGATGCTTATCCATTGATACAATAATGAGGCGGCAATCCGGGAATTCTTCGGAGAACGCCTTCAATCCTTTCGTATGATATGATTGAACCTCTTCTGTTGATTTTATTTCGATAGCAATCTTGGCATTACCAATAACCGCATCAACTTCGTACCCTGATGTTGTACGCCAGTATGACAATGAATGCTGTGAATCTGAGTAGCCAATGTAAGCAATTATCTCCTGTACGATCAAATGCTCAAATGCATGTCCAAATTCAGGAGAACCGGGTAAAAGAGATTTTCTTTTCAACAGGAAATTTGATACACCTACATCAAAATAGTAAAATTTTGGTGACTGGATAACCCGACGTTTTACCTTACTGGTAAATGCTGGTATTGCGTAGCCAATGAGGGTCTCTTCAAGAATTGAAAAGTACTCTTTTACAGTAGGTGCGCTAACTCCACACTCCGATGCTATGTTATGGTAATTAATAACCTCTCCGTTGCTTAAAGCAGCTACCTCCATAAAACGGGAAAACACATTCAAGTTTCTTGTAAGAGCCTCTGCTTTAATTTCTTGTTGCAAATAGTCGCCTACATAAGCATTGAGGCGCTTGTTAGCATCATCTGTAAGATAATGCCTCGGCAGCATACCGTTATTGCAAGCTTTTATCAAATCAAAATCAGGAATCTCTGCACTTACAAATGGGAACAGGTGTTTTCGAATAGCTCTCCCACCTAAAAGGTTTACCCCACCACGCCTCAACTTGCGTGCACTGGAACCACTCAATATAAACCGGAGGTTCTTGTTGCTCATTAGCCAATGCACCTCGTCAAGCAAAGCCGGAATTTTCTGAATTTCGTCGATTATAATCAACTCGTTATCCGGAAGCAAGCTAAGCTCTTCTCTCAATAGGGATGCACGGCGATTATAACGTTCAAATTCATCAGATTTCAGCAGGTCGATATAAAGCGAATCAGGAAAAATCATTCTCAACAACGTACTCTTCCCTGTTTGTCTTGCACCCCAAAGGAAAATGCTTTCGTTTTGGGCATCTTGAATATTTATTTTACGGGATAACATATTGGTTAGCTTTAAGTAGTTTTCAGGAGTAAATATACAAAATATCTGTGAATATCTAAAGTTATACTTTGTTTTAGCATGAATATCTAAAGTTGTACTTTATTTTAGCATGAATATCTAAAGTTTGATAAG
>CAZRNU010000122.1:0-9233 GCA_964601515.1 uncultured Bacteroidales bacterium
TTTTAGGTAAAAGTGTTTTCCGGATTTTTCAGATTGAGAAGATTGAGAAGATTGAGAAGATTGAATGCTTCTACCATATAGACTTACGATTTTTCCGGTTTTATCTTTCAAAGGGAAGATGATACATTCTTTTGCAAAAACCTTGTAAGTTGTACCGCTGGAGTTTGGTACAGGACTGGAATATGGAGTTAAAAGCCCTGCATCAATGCAGGCTTGCAGGTCTTGATCATTTAGCTTTCCTTTGTGGTGAAACTGCCCCGAGTTGTAGCCGATTTCCAGTTTATGGTAGTCAAGGTTTCTTTCTTTTAAGTATTCTTTGGGTTTTTGGGCTACAGGGTGACTTAAATTGTTTTTAAAAATTGTAAAAAACTTTGTAAGGATTTCCGGTGGGTTTTGTTTAGGCATGTTTTTACGTTCTTTTGGTTTGATTTCCGGTTTTATATTTCTTGTAAGTTCGGTAGCTTTTATTATTCCCTTGTGCTTGTTGCCTTCTTTCAGTGTACAAAATTCTACCTGGTCGCCGCTTTTGCCACAGCCAAAGCAATGAAAGCTGTTTGTTGAAGTGTAAATCTTCATGCTGGCAGTTTTATCTTCGTGGAAAGGGCAGCGAAGCATGTTATTTCTATCGGTTTTTAATCCGTAGTGCTGTAGTACTGCCATTATGTTTAAATGGGTCTTGATGTCGGGGATTTGCATAACTTAAACTTTTTTTATCTGATTTGGATATTGCAAAATAAAACAAAAATATCTTAACAAGCAACTTTATATTTATGTAAAAGAAATTTTGTTGATATTTTTATCTTTATTGGCTATTTTTGTGCTGTATTTATAAAGCATCCAATATGAAACTTGCACATAACATAAAAAAGCTAAGAGAGGAAAAAGGATTTCTTCAAAAGCAAGTAGCCGCTGAAATAGGATTAAAACCAGCACACTACAATAAAATAGAAAAGGGGATTGTTGAACCTTCGGTTGACATTCTTGATAAATTAGCTACTCTATACGGTTTAACAATTGACCAGATTGTACATTTTGAAGGTAATATTCCAAAAGAAGTTACTATTGAGGATAAGGGGCTGATGGAGCAAGTAAAATTAATTCAAGAACTTGACGAAAAAGACAAGAATACTGTTTTTAATATTATTGAAACAATGCTCACCAAAAGAAAATTCAAAGAATTTTTCCAGAAAAATGTAGCTGCGCTTTAGCAACACCCCACTTTCTTTTCCCAATATTGGGAATGAAAATTTTGGGTTGGGGTGGAAGTAGTTGGAGAGAGTAGAATTCATTGCCAGAATATATATCCTCTATAACTTCTATTCACACCTCTCCTAAAAACATTTTTGTATTCTTCATATAAAGAGTCTTGAAGACAATATTGACTCTCTTTTAGGAGCTTTACTAGAGCATCTTCTATGTATTTATCCACATCAGTTTTTTCAAATCCATCTCGTAGGTTACCATCAACATAAAATGTATTTATGTAATAGCTTTCATTTAATTTTATAACTGGGAAAAATATATCCGTTCCAAATATACTTACGCCTTCCCAATCAAATGCCCGTGCGCTCATAATCATACAATTACATTGTTCTCCATATTTGAGAAAATCTCTTAATTCAATTTTTTTTGCATGCACTTTTTGTTTCTTCAACTCTAAAGAAAATACACTCTTGTTGATGGAACAGACCCCTTCATACTCTATCTTTGTTCTAAAATACAACTTAGAACAAGAAATAAAAGTAAAAACTATAATTATAAAAAACCTCTGTATTCTCATATGTTTATTACTTTCTGGTTTATTGGTTGTTTTCTCTTCTAAAAAGCTTTCTCTGTCTCATTTCTTCTTGATAAGCCGGTAGTTCTGAATTATATCCTCTACTGAAATCATCGGGATTTTTTTGAGCTTCAATGTTATCAGGACATAAAAGATGAACTTCCTCGTGCGCTCCAATGCCATGAATTTGTTCTGCCTCTGAACTATATGCATTATTGGAATCATTTTCAAACTCACTCATCCCTGAATCATTATATGCTGCCTTAACGCCTGACAAATATTCACTAGAGTTATCGAGTGAAATTAAATCATTAGGACCAACACTCACGTTTTCAAAAAGCCCTTTACTATTAACACTGACAGCAGTGCTTAATTGTTCTTCTGTGACATTACTATGTCTAGCTTTATTTGTTGTTACAGCCAATATTCCAGATTCGGAATCAGTTACCCCACCTACAAGAATATATTTTCCACTTTCATGTTGCATAACAATCACTCTATCTGTAACAGATAAAGTATAAGTTTTTTCTGAGTCCATCATTTGTCTGATACTTGCTCTTCCAGCACTAGATAGTTGTCTAGCGTTGACGTATTTATCGGTTCCTCTTCTTCTTGCAGATCTATAATATCTTAGAGAGCCATCTCTTCTTTCTCTAACACCTCTAATGACTCTTCCATCAGGATCAATGAATTTTATAGGATTGTTAGCAACATATGCGTAAGGACTAATTCTTCTGTACTTCTCCGCCAACGGATCCACCACATGCCACCTAGCAATCTGCGGATCATAAAATCTTGCGCCGTAATCATACCAATCGAGGCTTGTCATTGTAAAATCATCTTGCAGTTCTTTGCCGTTGTATAGGTAGCGGTTTTTTTCGTATGTAACGTTGCGATTAGATGTTGTTAAGCCGCTTATGCTCTTGCCAAATGGATAATAGCTGTTATCCTGCATGACAGTATAGGATTCTGTGTTTTGCTCTTTTTTCATCACAACTCTGGTATTGCCCAAATGGTCTCTTAAATGGTACTCGTTTGCAAGCGATCCATCTTCTAATACTACAAATCTACCTGTTGGTGTGTTTACCCATACCAAGTCATAATTTAAATATACAAACTGTCCGGCATAATGCCTTGTATGACCGGGGCCACCAAATGTTGTTTCAGTTTGTTGCATTATTTTTTGTCCGTTTGCACTGTAAATATAATGAATTTTCTCTTTGAAAAAATTAGAAATCATGGAAGGTAAATTCATATAATTATATGATATATGTAGATATTGATTTGCATCAAATGTCATATTCCCGTTTTTGTCATATAAGTATTCTACAGCATCTTTATAAATATCTCTTTCATCAAGTGCGTAATCCTCAAATCTATCTATTGGAATGGGGTCTCCAGGCTCAATAGGGGGTATATCCGGTCTTATAATATTGTCTACTTTTTGTAACTGATTGCCTTTATATGTATATGCCAAATTATCTATTAATCCATAAGAATCTTTGATTTGCCCCATTCTGGTTAGGTTCATAATATTGCCCTGTATGTCATATTGGTACGTTGTACTATATCTGTCTGCGGGTGTATAGTATGCTGCTTCCAACCTGTTTAGGCCATCATAACTGTAATCGTATTTGTTTTGTTCTTCCTTGAAAAACGCACTAATCCAACTTATTGATGAAATATTGCCAGACCATTCTCTTAATGAGTTATTTGTGTTTTTTTCATAAACTAAGTCCATTTTAAACATATCACTACCACCATATTCATGATGTATCCCAGTTGTCCACCCCCGAATATTATAGTTGAATTTGCTCTTCACTTTATTGTCAATTGTATTATTTATCAACCTTCCCCAGCCATCATAAGCGTACGTTGAGGTAAAGCTAGTCTGATCATTTGCCGTTATAAGTATTGTTTCATCTGAAATTAACCTTCCTGCATGATCATAAACATATTCAGTTTTATAAGTATTGTATTCATAATTACCTTTTTTTATAAATGCATGTGTGGAAATGTCTGCAACTATTTCTCCAATCCAGTTATATTTATGAAATGTTTGAAGGTAGCTGCCCATTTCATCTGTGTGAGTATATGATTGTATCATCCTGCCTTTATCATCATAATAGAATTTAGAGTATAGCCAACCTCCCAATGATCCATCACTCTCAATTATCCTTACTTTACTTGCTATAAGCATTCCTTTTAATTTATTTGAATGGTTATAATTGCTCCAATCATTTACTTCTGTAAAAGTCCATGCAGATGGCCAGGTAATAGCTCTTTCATAAGCATCCCACTTATTCTCAAGTAACTTATCATCTTCTGTTATTTCTGAATATATCTGTGATTCTGTATTTGTTTTAAATATATTTTGCAATTCTTCATGATCTTGTGAAAACCTTTGCATTGCCACAAATTCAATTCTCCCCAAAATGTCATATTTAGTTACCATCCAGTGTTTACCCATATTTTTGTCTTTGTGCCTCTGATTTCCATCTTGCGTCATAACAGCCCTGTTGAGGTTATCATATACTATCAGTACTGACTCAGCACCGGGAAGTTTCTTTTCGATTAAACGGTTACGCTTGTCATATCTATAATAATAGCAAAGATTTTTAGCAATTTCATTGTCTTTGCTAAGAGTAAAGCCAGAGTTTACATTTTCCATTAACTTTGGAGGCATCACCCATTGCAAATTACCATAATTATCATAAATATATTGAGTTGTGGCAACCGGACTGTTTGCCTTAACGCTGCTTCCTGTTTGAGTTTGCACAACTCTACCCCTGAAATCTTTCCATTCTTTGTAATAACGTCCGCTTTCATCAGTTTGTACTGTTACATGTAAAGACCCAGGCTCGTAATAAGCTGACTCTGTCCTGATTAAAGTGCCTGATTCATCAGAAACAACAAATCGGTGTACTTCATTTTGACCATTAACTGAATAAGCTATGGTGCTTTTTTTACCATTTGTATGCCAACTCTTACCCGGACCCATTTTTGACACTACTCTATTTAGAGGAGAATTATCATATTCTATTATGCTTTTACCATAGTTCTTTTCATCATCCTCACTGCTTATTGTACCAAGAAAATCTCTCTGTTTTTTCTTCCAATTGTTTACATATGAAAATCCGGTAGTTCTGTCGACTCCTGATGCAGGAACCATTTCAAAGGGTAAGAATTCTTCAACAATCCTGCTATACTCATCATACTCAATGGCATTAATCATATTTCTACCACCTGGACTCTGCATAATTGCAATGCTTTGTATTTCCCTACCCATGCCATCATAATACTGAATCACAGCACCTCGCTTCTTAATATCAGAAATTTGATTAATGTCACTTACAGGTTGCCTAGGAGAATACCCTTGAACGTAGCTTATTTCTTTTGTTGGCTGCAGGAATGGATTAACCGGTGGATTTATAGGATTATTTACTTGTCCTTGTCCTTGTCCTTGTCCTTGTCCTTGTCCTTGTCCTTGTCCTTGCCCTTGCCCTTGCCCAAATACAGGCATATACGCAAATAATGCGATTACTAACAATCTATTTAGATACTTCGAGTATGTCATATTTATCAAAGATTTATTTTGCTATTACAACTTTTTTTACATTACAAACATCGCCGTTTATCACCAGAGAAACAATGTAATTTCCGGGGGTTAATCCATTTCCTAGAAGAATTGTCCAGGGATATTGTTTTGAGTTTAATTCTTCCTTATAAACTAGTTCACCTTGAGAACCCCAAACCAGCACTTCCAATAAAGAGTTTTTCTCATTTATCAACCCCATTGTAGCTTCTCCCTTGGGGCTTAAGCTTAAAGGTGTAACTCCGGGGTTGGGATAAATATAAAAATCACAGGCTTGATGATTTTCAAAAATCTGAAAACCATTTATTCCATCTAAACTTACGCCTGAAGAATTAGCAAATATTTCCATTATATCAGCATAAAACTCTCTTTTGTAATAACATCCATTATTATCCAGTACTTCAAGAGAAAACTCATAAACGCCCTCTGGATATGAACTGCCATTAATTACTAGTATAGGCTCAGTAAGTTGTCCATTCCATAAATATGAAGCGTATTCACCAGGATATATTTCAATTGTATCTAATAGTGAAACCATGTAATAATCTTCTAAGATTGGGGGATAAGAATCAAAGTATGATACAAAAACTGATGATTCAGCCTCACAGCCTGCATAGTTTATTGCAATGGCTTTATATTCGCCTGAATTTAATGCAAAAATTGCTTGTCCAGTTTCACCAGTGTTCCAATAAACATCTGCATCAACTTCAACCCAAAGCATAGTATTATCATCATTTGGACAAAGCATAGTATTTCCAAAAATTGCAATTTCAAACTTAGGCAAAACTTCTACAAAAATTGAGTCTCTTGAAACACAACCATTTCTGTCAATAACCTCTAAATGAACCAATCCGGTATTAAAAACCTCAAAAGTTTGACTCGAATGACTATTATTCCATAAATAGGATTCAAATCCTTCGCTGGCATTAAGAACTCCATGTCCACAAAATATTGTATCAATAGGTAAATTAATTTTATCTCCAAACTCACAATCGAATAAATTAATCAGAAAAACTCCTTTTGACTCAGAATCAAGTTCCCTTCCATATAACATTTGAATAGAATCAGAATTATTTCCTATTAAATATAGATTTCCATCTTTTGAATCAAAGTTTATTGATGCATTTATTTCAGATTTATTACTTGCTGGTTCAAACCAAATCTTATCACCATTTTCAGAAAACTTAGAAATAAAGTACTCATATGATAACCCCTCAGTTTGAAAACTATATTCAAGGAAGTTAATGTTTCCTCTATAAGCGCCAAGTAGATATATTTGATTATTTCGGCCAATACTTAGACCTTTAACAACTTTATGTGATAATCCCAAGATAGTTTCATGCCATATTACATTACCATTTTGATCCATCTTTGTTAAAAATATATTTTGTTCAAAACCAGCAAAAGGTAAAATTGCATCTTGTAATTCAAGTTGCCCTCTATAGCTACCTGCAATAATAATTTCTGTTCCATTAACATAACAACTGTTTAATGTTTTTACTCCTTCTCCTCTTGAAGTTAATGTCCATTGTGGTATAAATATGGAGTCTAGAGCAATAATGAAAAAATCACTTCTCCCTGATTTTTCAATAATGTGCGAATTAATGTCTATATTGGATGAATATAAGCCTGATACTAAAAGGTTTCCGGATGGTAATTCCTGCAGCCCATTTAGGAAAACTGGCTCATCAGAATCAAGTTTGACTAGTCCAATTATATCTCCATCATTTTTTATTCTAAACAGCAAGGCATTTCTAGTTTTGTTTGATGTAAAAATAGAATCTTCATATATGAACTTTCCGATAAATTCAGTTCCAAAAATAATGTCACCATTGTTGCAGCTAAATAAAAACTGCCTACCACCTAAAGACATCAAATCTAATGAGATACTCCAAGCATGATTGCCTTCTTTGTCTAGCATGCATATATAAGTACTTTGATAAGATTCAGAAGCTAAAAAATTTTCGCCAATTTTTAATGTGTCACTGTAAACACCTGAAATAACAATATTTTCTTCTGTTAATGTAAAAGCATTAATTTGATTATTTTTGTTTCCTTCAATTATTTGAGCCCAGTTCCATTGCCACAGTGAGTCTTTTATTCCTATAAAACTATTAACATTAAGTGAGCTCAATGTATCCTCATTAATAAGTAAGTCTCCCATTAAGCCACCAGTAATTAGCAAATTATTCTCGTTTGGTATATTAGAAATGCCGAGCCCTCTTAAGTTATAGTCTCCGAAAAAATAATCTAACCTTTTTACACTAAGGTTCTCTTGATTGAATGCGTTCAATTGCATTAAAAGAAATAATGCACAGCCTATTAGACCTTTTTTGTTCATAGTTTTATAATTATGTATAATCTCAATTTAATTTTAACATATATCACAAGCCCTAGTTTGTGTTATTGTTTGGAAGAATAACAGTTATATTTATAGTTTCTCCGGTATTATGACGATTAAAATATGTCCCATCAGTATCTTTAAATATGTCTCCTTTGGCGACTACAGGGACTAAATAAAAAGCGTTTGGATCTAATGAATTTTGTTGAGCAAAACTTTGTGAATATTTTACTTCAACAACAATGTAATTTTTCCCATAATAAATGGGGCTGAAACCACTAAAATCAGTTATTTGGTATGCAGTTCCTTGGAAATGAACAGGAGTAATAATCAATTTTATTACACTTACTTCTCCATTAAACATGAAACCACCTAAACCATTTACTTCATAATCAAAAGAAAAATTTGTTGGTGTGCACTTTAAAACTACTGACAATGAAAAAGTTTTTTGAGCTGTTTCTCCAAACTCATTTGTTACTTTGATAACAAAACTATTTTCTGAAGTTTGATTTGGAACTCCTGTTAAAACACCATTGTGGCTAAGACTAATTCCATGTGGTAAGGTCCCAGATACTATTGAGAAACTATGGATTTGACCTCTACCTCCTGTTGCTTGAATCCTTTGATTGTAATTGATATTAACACAGGCACCAGTCAAATTGGCTGCAGTAGTAATTATCAATGGGTTTACAATCTCCAATTTAAATTCTTTTTGTGTTGTATCGCCATTTGCATCAGTAGCCTTGATTACAAATGAGTAAACGCCGGTATTATGGGATGTTCCACTTATCAACCCTTTGTTACTTAAAGAATATCCCTGTGGCAAATTACCAGTAACAACAACATAATTATAAGTTCCATCATTAAATGGAGTCCCACCATCCACAGCAATTTGATAGGAGTATTGTATACTGGAATATCCAACAGGCAGAATAGATGAGGTTGTAATATATATTGGATTATAAGCATAGTGATAGCTGTAGCTATTTAACAAAAAGTTGTCATGGTCCCTAATCTCTTTTAATCTGCCTAGTCCGTCATACGAATAAAATGCTGATTGTCCTCTAGCGTCTGTAGTGGACGTAACTCCTACCATTGGGGTGTATGTGTATGATGTGACGAATGCTGATGGAAGTTTGGTTCTTACTTCATTGAAGACATTAATTAATGTTTCTTTATTATTGATGTTTTGAAAAGTGTTTTGCAAAATATTATATCCTATTAATGAAAATGCATTGGTAACCTGATTGTATGTTGCATTGTCTATTTTTGCAAGAGGATATCTAAAGCCATAACCCCACACATAGGTTGCATGTATCTTTTCTTCTATAATTTCTTCTCTAAGCTTGTTGTTTTGGCCGCTAGAATAATACGTGTATTCTTTAAATGGTGTAGTTTCAATATTTCCGTTTTGCTCAATTCTGAATATTTTCTTTGGCAAAAGTGTATTTGAATCATAATCAATTTTTACACCATGTCTAATAATGTGATCCTCTTATACAAGCCATGTTGTTTTATTT
>CAZRNU010000123.1:0-9174 GCA_964601515.1 uncultured Bacteroidales bacterium
AATTAATAGGTGTTTAGAAGCCATTATTTGTGCACGATTCCCTACTCTTGAATTTACGAAATCAAAACCATAATAAAGTAATTGCGTGTACAAAGCACTTGACGACATTCCTTTTAGGTCATACTGTCTTTTTGGGGAATCAAAAGTCTGTTTATTCAACAACAAGCTTTGCACAATTCCAACAAAATGTATTCCCTTCAAATTATTCTTTAATGCCAAATCTTGCCAAGTAGCAATAAATTCATTCGGAGAAGGCAAATCAAAAGGACTAAAAACTGTGAAAATAGGCTTTCCATTAACTTTAATATACCTCTCATCCTTAAATGCGGGCAAAATAGCATAAAAATGCTTTACATAATCCTCTTTAGAATACTCTTGTTTAATTAAATACTTTGCATTTTTATAAACATCACCTTTTATTTCAACATCTGTCCAACTTCTATTTGTCCATGAATGATTTGCCCAGCCTAAACAAAAAGGGAAATTTGGTTTTCCACTTTCGAGAACTTCGTTAAAGGGACGTTCTAATAATCTCTTCCCATTTCCAAACCAATAATGCCAATAGCAAAACCCTTCAATTCCGGCCTCTCTTGCTAACTCTGCCTGAGCTTCTCTGACTTCAGGAAGGCGCAAATCATAGAATCCTAAATCTGCTGGTATTTTGGGTTGATAGTGACCTTTAAATAATGGTTTAGCTTTTGCAACATTAGTCCACTCAGTAAATCCTTTTCCCCACCACATGTCGTTTTCGGGAATTGGATGAAACTGTGGAAGATAAAATGCAATAACTCTGGCCTTCTTTTTACTCTCCATTTAATTTAATATTTTGATACATTTTGTAAATTTCATCTGCATTTCGCTGAGACGAATACAATTCGACAGCGGTAATTTGTGCCTTTTCTATCATTGAAACATACTCACCAACCCCAGCTGCAACAATATTTTCTAATACTTTGATTAATTCACCTGAGTCTGTGTATCGGAGGCCAATTTCTTGTTTATGCATTATTAACCCATTATCAAATTGCTCCTGTGTTCCAGCTGAATCTCTTCCAATTACCAAACAACCGTTATACATGGCTTCAGCTGTAATAAATCCAAAACCCTCGAACTTGCTTGCCACAATTAACGCTGTGGCTTCCGACATAAGTTCGTTTATGTCACTGCGAAACCCCAAGAACTTCACTTTGTCGGAGTATCCGGCAATTTCACACTGAATTTTCAAAGATTCAATAAAATTCTTATCTCCGCCTCCCGCAATCCACAATTCGTAATCGTTTGTTTTATTAGCAATAGACAAAAAACAATTGACAACCTCATCTGCTCCTTTGCCAGATGAAACTAATCCAACAAACAAAAAATATTGTCGTTTTGCCCAATTTATTGCCGGAACCAGATTCCTATCAAATACACCGTCATATATAACTTTAGAATTCTTATTGTTCTGTAAAAGATGATGTTGATAAACTCCTTTAGTAATCGCTATTGGATGATTGGTTTCATCACTTAGGATTTTTAAATAGTGACTCCTGGAAGGATATGGCTTCCATCCAAAATCCATATCCTGATATTCTCTGATATGCCAAACATGAAGCTTCCTTAGACTTTTTGCCACATAATAACCTGTATGTATTACTCCTACATTTGTGTGAATAATATCAGGATTAAATTTCGAAACTACTTTTTGCAATTTAAATCTATAAACAGCCCGGTTTATTAAGAACCTGAGGAACCGATATGGAAATAATACATAATCACGAAGGTTTGACAAACGAGGCCAAACAAAAGAAACATATTCGACAATCTCATAGTTTATATTTGATTGATTAATCTTATCATATAAACCTCCATTTTGAGATGGAAGCACAATCTTAACATCAACACCCCTATCAATCATCTGACACATAATATTCAGGATTGCTTTGCCTGAACCATGCATTTCAGAAGTATGAGATATGTATATTACTTTCATTTTTATCGAGAAGTTAGGATTCCTTTATTTCGCCTTTTTTTACTCTCAATTGTATTTAAATAACTGCTTCCACCAATATACAATATTGGGAAAACCGCCCAAAACACTTCATGATGTCCACGTGAGAGTATAGCCACGTACAACAAAAAGAACCCGATCGTCAGAAAATTTCTATTCATAAAGCAGACAACAATCAAAAACAATAAATATGTTGCAAGACCTATATAGCCATATTGTGCCACATAGGGCTTCCAACCAACATTTGTTGAGTTTGCAAAAAAACGCTGATAATCATCTGATCCAAAAAGGACATCCGAAGATTTTAAAAATTCAGTTTGAAACCAAAAATCAAAATCTTCCCCTGTTCTGTTATAACCTGAGATTGTACCTTTATCTTCATCAAATCTAACTCGTTCAATAATTAGCTGATTAACAGGATTATGACCTTCATTCAGTCTGGAAAAGAACCAAGTAAAAACTAACAAAAAGAGGGTTACTGAAATAATAACACCCAATCTATTTCTATTATTTCGTAGCGCGTATATTAGATATGAATAAGCCCCAAACAACCATCCTGCTAAGGAAAATGTAAAAAACAAAACCATCAAATACAATACGTTATACCTATACTTTAACTTAAAACCATTTATATATAAAAGAACTACCATCAATAACCCCAAGTAACCCGGCTCTAAGATTACACTCGAAAAACGTGGTAAAATTAAATCTGAGAAGTCCCTTGCAACAGTTCCTGTATTGTATAAAAAGAAGTAATAATTATTATAATAGTAAAGGGCCTCACTTCTTAACTCACTATATCCGAATGAATCCTGAAAAAACGGCAGTGGCAATTTGAAAAGAAATAAAATCCAAAAGAAAAGTGAAATTACTAGCAAAAAAGCCCATGATTTAGATAAAAAAACAATGGCTTCATGTTGATATTTTTTATTCAAAACGACAAACAACAACACATTTACACTTCCAATCAATGCTCCTAAATATGCATTTACATTACCTCTTACAGCACCCAACCTTGCAATCAAATAACAAAATATAAATATCAAAATATACTTGCGGCTTAAGCTAAACAATCGGGGATCGATAGCATAAACAATAATAGTCAATAATGCGATTAATATCTGGAATAAAAATCGATTGGGCACAGACCAAAAGAACCAGGCATGAATAGATTCTAATGTCAAAACAAACAAAAGAACAAAGTAAAAGTACTTGTTAAATGTAAGAATTTTTTGTTGATCGATCATAAACTATCAAGCAAGAAGCTTCTTGAGCTTTTAATCAATTTACTCAGTTTTTTACTCACTTCTTGATAATCAAAATTTTCATTAATCTCATAATTTTCTTGATTATCAACATAACAGTTTTCTATCCCTAAGTTTCGCAGAAGTGATTTCGCTCTTTCGGAGTTCTTCCCCATTCCAGTAGCAAGAAACTGTTTTTCAAAAATAATTGAAAAAGCTGTTCCATGAAATGATGTAGTGACAACAAAATGAGCATTTCTTATTAAATGTACAAAACCCACCGGATCTAATGTTTGTAAATATCGATCTCCAAACTTCAACGAATCAACCCTTCCCCTGATTTCAATCACCTTACAATTATTTGCATGCGCGATTTTATCAGCTAACACGCATGCCTCTTCATTTTTTACTAACTGATAAAAAAACACATATTTTTCATTTACATTAAACGGAGGTTTCGAAAGACTGCTCATAGACTCCCATTGCTTCGCACTCAACAGGAAAACCGGATCCAAAACTACATCAACACTAATATTACAACGATTGCTCAAAAAGTCTTTAACTATGTTTTCGCGCACAGAGATTGCTCTAAAATTTGCTAATTTGCATTTGATAACATCAATATCATTTTCATCAAAGTTCATAACACCCATGCTTGGGGCATATGCAATCTTATTCTTTACCAATGGCAAATAGTCTCCCCAATAAACAAAATCGTAACCTTTAAATCCGGGCAATGTTGACTTCCACCAAATTTGATCGCTACCATATATAACAGCATCAAACAAAACATCATTTAAATCTGATGCATTTAAATAAGGGGGCTTGCCGGAGACAAGAAACTTCTCAATAAAGCGCTTATACCCATTGGCTCTTTTGGTTATTTTGTAGAAACCTATTATAAATAATAGTAACGTTTTTAGCTTGCTCTTAAAAGACTTAGATGAGAAATCAGGAAGTAGAGAATATGTTTTTGAGTGATACAATGGCCAATAATCCACTACGCTTACCACATGCCCTTCAAGCTCTAAAAATCTTTTTAATGCATAACACTGCAAGAGAGCTCCATAATTATGTGCTCTATGAAATGTAATAATTCCTACATTCATAATTAATTCATGAATTTATTTGTAAATGAAACGGGATATCTTAATGAACTTGCAACCTTAAAGTTTTCTGGTGGAATCCCACACGAAATCATTGCAATAAAAACTTCAGATTCATTAATATGAGTTACTTCTCGCATTAACAAATCTTTCTCAACAGAATTACTACAGTTCAAGATACATGCTGCAATTTTATTTGCGTGAAGCGAATATAGAACATTCATGGCATACATCCCTCCATCAACATAAGGAGCATTACGCTCTTCAACAGAAGTGTACATACATAAATCAGATGTAATAACAAGTAAAACATTTGTTAAATGTCCAAATCCTCTATTGCCACCTTGAACCTTTAGGATTTCATTTATTGCATGCTTTTCTCTATATACATAAGTTCTCCATGGCTGTCTATTACAAGCTGAGGGCGTATTTCTAGCGGTATCCAACACTTTCAGGATATCCTCTGAATCAATATTGGCATCACAATAATTTCTAACGCTATGTCTAGAATTTGAAAACTCGGCAAAATTTGAATCAACATACTTGAAGTAATCTTCACGTGAGAATTCAATCTGATGTGATGGAGCTATATCGCCAGCAAATTCAAATAATTTATCAATTGCATTTTGCACATCATTTTCAAGCTGAAAATTTTCATTTAAATGAAAATGCTTATATTCCGCTAATACATTAATAGCATATTTCAGCTGTATTTCGTCATTGCTATACTTCTGTATATAGTCTATGCAATTATTAGCTAAATCTATTATAACATCTTTACCGAAGCCTAACCTTGTTTGTGGCATTGTCAATCCTTTCTCAACTACATGATACTCCCTAATAATTAAACCTAAAAGCTGCATAGAATTTAATTGACCAGCCAATTCAGAATACTTTATGGTTTTATAAAAGTCATACTTATACGCACTTTTAACTTGCTTTCTTTTAATATAAATTCTATATGCCTGAAGTATGTAATTGTACACTTTATGTGGTAAAATTCTTTTTACAATAAATTTAATCATGAACTAAACTTGCTTTTAATGTGATTGAACAGATTACTTCTTTCACTTTTATTTATTCCAAACAAAAACACATACGTTGATGTCAACAATAAACTTGAAAGGAGTATAACTACAAATCTAACGAAACCGTATTCCAATAAACCTAAAATAAAATAAACAGAAATAATTGATATAAAAGAAACAGAAATAATTGGAATCATAACTTTCTTAATAAAATCAAGAATATCTAAGTCAATCATTTTCCTTAATAATACCAAACGCAAGCATAAACATATGATTGAATTCACAATTGAGACGTAGAAAACTGATTCAGGTTGAAAACCCAGTTTTAAGAAAAAAAATGCAACAGGTAAGTTTATAATCATCATTCCTCCTACAATGAATTGATACAATCTGATCTTTCCAGTTGCCTGAGCTGCGGTTTGGAGAGAATATGAAATTGAATCAATTAATACGGCTATTAAAATTAGTTTAGTAAATAATACAGTATGCAACGGCACCTCATTAAGCCATAATTGAAGAATAAACTCAACCTCCATTATTATGGGGATAGTAAGTATAAAAAGTAAATAATATGAAAACTTAGATGCCTGAAAAACTAATCTGACCATCTCACTTCTTTCTCCTGAAGCAAATAACTTTGTAATTTGAGGGCGTGTCGCAGTCATAAAATTAAGCACAAACAAATTCAAGGATGAACCTACCTGATACGCTATTGCCCTTGCTGAGTTTACAACCGGCCCAAAGAAAATATTAAGTACTATATTAATCCCTTGCAAATTAAAAACACCCGCTATTGCCCCAAATAAATTCCAACCAGAATATGAAATTAATTCCTTAAATAACGGTTTATCCCAATAGTATTTATATTTGCTTTCACTATATTTTTTATTACAGTATATTCTGTAAATCAAAGTCACAATGACCGTTACCACGAACGTTAACACTGCATAGCTTATTAGTTTATCTCCGGGCAAAACTATTAACAAATATACTATCAGTAGTTTTAGAAGGACTTCAACAATACTAACCCATGCATAAACATTCATCCGCTCTTTGGCAATAATAAGTGCATTATATGGCACAGCAAGCATTGTAAACATAAATGATAACACAGAAAAATGAAACACCCACTTTGCAGCGGGCATTCTTTCAATCGGGATATTAATTTTGTTGATTAAAAACCACATCCCGATTGTTTGAGAGAGTAAAAATATTATGACCGCTAATACAAAATATATCAGTAGTAACATGCTGAATATTCTTTGTAACCGATCATAATCATTTCTTCCAATTTCGAACGCAAAATAACGTTGTGAGGCTGAAGCCATAGCATTACTTAAAAAGGAGAACATGACGACAATTCCACCTACAACACTATGAATCCCATAATCAACAACTCCAAGCGTACTCAACACTATCCTAACCGTAAATAATGATACTCCCATAATGAGTATCATTCTGAAGTACAGTAGTAATGTGTTTTTGGCTATTCTACTATTATTGCTTTCCAAAATGCAGATTATTTAAAAACTAAAAACCATTACTTCACATTGCCATAATACTTCCCATACCCATAACTATATCCCCGATGGTAATAGTATTTTGATTGTAAATTCATGTCATTCAATACAATAAAAGGACGCTTTAGGGCTTGATCTTTCTTAACATGATTTAAAAACTCCAGATTACGTTTATCTGAATAATCCATACGTACTATATATAGCGCCATATCGGTTACTCGGTCAATCAGGAAGGTATCGGAAACAGCGCCTACGGGAGCAGTGTCAATCACTAAATAATCGTAATCCTCTTTGGCAAATTCAACCAATTTTTCCAAACGTTCACTCAAAATTAGCTCATTAGGATTGGGCGGAATAACTCCCGCTGGTATAATATCTAAATAAGGATATTCGTTAATGGTTTGAATCAATGATTTATAATTAGTTTCGTGTCCGGAGAGGTAGGCTGACATTCCTGCTTCGCCGGGCAGGTTTAGATGGCGTTTAAGCTGTGGTTTGCGTAAGTCGAGCCCTAAGAGCAGTACTTTTTTTCCTGTCAACGATAGACTGATGGCCAAATTGATAGACACATAGGATTTACCTTCGCCCGGCTCGGTTGAAGTTACCAGCATCACTTTTTGCTCGGGATAATTCAAAGCAAATTGTAACTTGGTTCGTAGCAGTCGGAACAATTCAGCATTGGGGTCGGTATTGGAACCATGATCAATCAACACTTCACCTGTATCGTTATGACCTAATTCGGAAAGAATTGGAATATCGGTTACTTTTTCAATTTGTAAACGGCTGTTGACTGTAACATTCAACAAATCTCGTATAAATATAATTGCAATTGGCAGAAAGACCCCAAGCATCAAAAATACCGTCATAACAACCAAAGATCTTGGACCAACCTGAGCATGACTATCAGGGGCATTCAACAAACGTCCTTTAGGAACAGTTACTGCCATTGTCAACGAAGCCTCTTCACGTTTTTGCAACAAAAACAAATATAAACTTTCCTTTACCTGTTGCTGTCGTTTGATTTCTATGAATTCCCTTTCCTGGCGTGGCAGGTTGCGGATGCGGGACAGGGTTTCTCGGTATTGATTATTCAGGTCGTCGCGTTGAATTTCCAATCCCCTCCTGCTCATGGCAATGCTGGTGGCAATGGCAGCACGAGACGCGTCAATTTGTTGATTCAGCTTTTGCAGGGCAGGATTTTCGGATGAAGAGGACGATGCCACCCTTTCGCGGGTCATGATTAATTCGTTATAGGTATTTATTACTGTCACCAAACCAACATCAGTGAGTCCCAAGTTTGGTATCAGAGCGGTTTGGTTGCTTTTTTGAGAAATAAAATCCTCCACAAACTTAATTAAACTCAAATGAGTTTCCACCTCCACCCTCTGCCTTTCGTATTCGGAATTCTGGCGTAAAAACAACTGGGCATCGGCACTGATTTCGGTCATTTGTTGCGATTGTTTGTAATCCTCAACTTCCAATTCCACCTCTCCCAACTCTTTCCCTATTAAGTCGAGCCGTACATCAATAAATCGGGCTGTATTGATGGCAGATCGGTTTACCTGATCGATAGCATCCTGATTATAAAAGAATATCAGTGTATTTAACAAATCACGACCTAATTGCACATTGCTGGTCTTAGCCTTCAGGTTTATAACATCGACCTGCCGACTAACTTCAGTGCTCAAAACACGATTTGCAAAATGTCTTGCTACTGACGAAGGATTGTGAACATTTATATTAACAGCGAAATCAGGAATATCAAAACCCTCTTTCATTGATATACTTACCAAGCCTGCAGGCGTTTGAAGTAAAGCAGGCAGCTGTGCAACACGGAACTCAAAACTTTCCTTTCCATACTCTCCTGTAATTACTAAATCTGTTTTATTCATTTTGACTTCCAAAGAAAGTCGGTGCTTTAGATTCACCAGCGACATGCTATCCATCTTAAGTTCGTAGGGTGAATCTTTGTATAAATCGATGGTTCGTAAAAATTGCTTTCGGCTATATGAAGTGTGCAATGTCAATTCATCCACTACCTTGCGCATTAAAATGGTGGACTTCAACACTTCATTCTCATTATTCACCATGGTCATATAGGCTGCGCCAACAGCAGGTGAAACAATATCCAATTGTCTAAGCATGGAAAACTCATTCATACCTCCACTTCGTGCCTGATCAACCACCAGAAGCGTTGCATTGAGTTGGTATTGGTAGGGTTGCTTCCGTTGGTATAAGTAGCCCAACACAATAAATAGTAGGGCCGACGCCACTATCCACTTCCAG